>NZ_JBFRDQ010000168.1:0-17705 GCF_052113865.1 Allobosea sp. TAB14
ACTCCTCGGCGAGCTTGCGCAGGATCGCCCATTGCGCCTCGCCGGTGTCCTGCGCCTCGTCGAGCAGGATGTGGTCGATGCCAGCGTCGAGCTTGTAGAGCACCCAGGCGGCCTCGACCCGCTCCAGCAGCGAGCGGGTCCGCGCGATCAGGTCGTCATAGTCGAGCAGCGAGCGCAGGCTTTTCTGGCGTTGGTAGGAAGCCAGCATGCGCGTCACCAGCAAGGCGAGCGCCGCGCTGCGGTCGCGGATGGCGATCGCGTTCAGCCGGTCGGACGCCGTCAGCAGACAATCCGCCAGCGCCTCGAGCGTCGCAAGCAGGGCGCCGTCGAAGGCGGAGTTGCCCCGCCCACGCACATTGCTGTTGATCGCCCCTTCCGCGGTGATGAAGCCGCGCCGGCAAAAGGCGACAGGGTCGCCATCATCCTGCCCGGCGACCAGCGCGCGCAAGGTCGCGGCGAAATCCTGCCGGGTCTTGCTGCCAGCGGCGAGCGCCTCGATCAGCGCCTGCAGGCCGGACAGCGCGGTGAATTCCGAGCGGAAGGCGGCCTTGACCGCATCGGCTGTCAGATCGGGCGCGATGCCGAGGAAGGCGGCGATGCCGGCGCGCATCTCCTGCGGATCACGGGCACGGCCGCTCGCGTCGCTGAACAAAGCGCGCTGGCGCAGCGCCTCCTGCACCATGCTCTCGAATGAGTCCTGCGCCGCGAGCCGCGCCAGCAGGTCGAGCGCCGTCGCCTCCGGCCCTTGCGGATTGGCCGCGACGAGCGCGAGCAATTCGCGCCGCGCCTCGCGCAGCATCTGCGCCTGGGCGAGATCATCCGCGACCTCGAAGCGCGGCGGCACGTTCGCCTCGAAAGGCGCCGCCTGGAGCACGCGGGTGCAGAAGGCGTGGATCGTCTCGATCCGCAGGCCGCCCGGAGTCTCCAGCGATTCCGCGAAAAGGCGGCGCGCCTTCGCCTGCTCGGCCATGCTCGGCATGCGGCCGCTCAGTTGCGTCAAGGCCTGGCGCAAGGCTTCCGGGTCGAGCGTCGCCCAGTTGCCGAGCGCCTTGAAGATGCGGTTCGCCATGTTGGCGGCCGCCGCCTTGGTATAGGTGATGCACAGCATCCGGCCGGGCGGGACGCCGTCGAGCAGCAGGCGCAGCACCCGGTTGACCAGCACATGGGTCTTGCCGGAGCCGGCATTGGCCGAGACCCAGGCGGAGAGGCCGGGATCGGCGGCCCGCGCCTGCCTCTGATTGGTCAGCGGCGGAACGATCCAGCCCGGCTTCATGGTTCGCCCCCTTCCTCTCCGCCGGGAGCGGCCGACCATTCCTTGACCCGGGCGAGATGATCGTAGGGGCTGGCGTAGCGGATATAGTCCGGCGCGCGGCGCGAGACATAGGCCTCGCGGCCGGAGCGCAGCGCATCGAGATGCTTGAGCAGGTTGTCGAGGTGCCGGGCTGCGACATCCGCCAGCGGCTCGCCGTCGAAATCGAGCGGCTTGTCCTTGGCCCAGCCCTTCGGATCGTGATGCAGCTTCATGTAGAGCAGGCCTGAGACCGGCGTCGGACCGGCCAACCCCTTGAAGCCGGCGCGGGCGGCAAGTTCGGCTTCGAGCGTGAGCTGGGGGGCGAAGCCCTTTTCCACCTGCGCCTTGCTCGGCGGTGCGCCGGTCTTGAAATCGACGATGCGCAGGCTCGGCTCGCGGGTCAATTCGATACGGTCGGCGCGGCCATGCAGGCGGAACTCGCTGCCATCGGCCAGCGTGAAGCTCGCGCCGGTGCCGAGTTCGACCCCGATGCGGGCGATCTCGCCGCGGCGGCGCTCCTCCCAGCGGACGAAGTGGCCTGCCGTCAGCAGGAAGCGCGGCCACCAGAAGGCGCGCACCTCGGGCACGTCGTCATAGGCCTGGAACAGGCGATTGCCGATGGCGACGACCTGCCCCAAGGCATCGGCGGGCAATTGCTCGGGATAGGTCTTGGTGAAGTCCTCGACGATGCCGTGCAGCAGCTTGCCGCGATCCTGCGCGGTCGGGTCCTCGATCAGCTGATCGAGCGCATCGAGCTTCAGGATCTTGCGGGCATGGATCTGATAGGGGTCGCGATAGAGCGTCTCGACTTCGGTGACGCTGAGCGACAGCGGCTGCCATTCGCGCGGCGGGCGCGGCGCYGGACGCGCCACGGGTTTCGCAGCCGCCGGCGCGCTGAGCAGGGCCGCGAAGCCGCGCAACCGATCGCCTCGCTCAACGGCGGCTTTCCAGATCTCCGCCGGCGCCACCGCCTGCAGGCGCTGCCAGAAGCGCGAGGCGATGGTTTCCGCCTCCCCCGCCTTGCGCGGGCGCGTCAGCGTGACGGTCGGCGCCATCAGCGCCTGGATGAAGTCATGCGCCGTCTGGCCGATGCGGCGCTCCGGCGGCGTCAGGCCGAGCTCGGCGCGCATCGGGCGGTTGATGAAGGAATCGGTCGTGGTCTGCGGCGGCCAGACCGTCTCGTTCAGCCCACCCAGCACGATATGGTCGGCTTCGAGCAGGCGCGCCTCGAGCAAGCCCCAGATGGCGACACGCGGATGGCCCGGCGCCTTGCGCGCGACTGCGCGCTCGCCCAGCAAGCCGTCGAGGATCGCGACGAAATCCTGGGCCCGGCCGCCCGGCGGCATCACGCTTTCGGCAGCAACCAGCTCGTCGAACAGCCCGGAGAGCGCCTCGCCATCCGGCCCGACAAAGGCGAGCGGTTGACCGGCTTCGCCCGCACTGAAGGCGGTGACGGCCTCGCGGGCCGCCCGAACCACGCGGGCAAGCGACGGCTCTTCGAGAAACAAGGCTTCGAGCAGGGGCGCGCTCGCCCGTTCGACGGCGTGCAGCAGCGTGGCGGCAGTGGCACGATCCTCCGCCGTCAGCCGCGCCTGCGGGCCGGGCACGTGCCGATCCTTGCGCAATTCGTCCCATTGGTCGAGCGCGACATTGAGCCCGGCGAGCCCCTTGCCGACCGCATTGCCGCGCCAGGTGCCGATCTCCAGCGCCGCCGCGCCACGCGCGACCGCCTCGCGGCTCAAGCCCAACCGACAGAGCGGGTGGGCGAGCAAGGGCACCAGCGTCGCCGGCGTCATCTGCGCCAGCGCCGCCTCCAGGATCTGCCGCAGCAGCGCGCCTGCGGGCCAGCGGCCGAGCGGCAAGCCGGCGGAATCGTCGACCTCGACGCCCCAGCGCCTCAATTCGACCGCGACGCGCTCGGCAAGGCCCCGGTCCGGCGTCACCAGTGCCGCATGGCTCCCCGGCTGCTCCAATGTCTCGCGCAGCGCCAGCGCCACGGCCAGCGCCTCCTCGCGCTCATCCGCCGCCTCGACGATGCGCAGGCCATCGAAGGCGGCCTCGGCCATATCCCGCGGCACGCGCCGGCCGAGATCGGACCAGAGCTCGGTGACCGAGGCGGGCAACGTCGCCTCACGTACGAGGTCGGCACGGGCGCTGCGGGCGGCATCGGGCACGGCGAGCTCGCGCACATCGGCGCGCGTCGCCTGAAGCACCTCCATCAGGCGGTGCAGCGCGGCTTGCGGGTGGGACGGCGCGGGCTCGGCCTCGATCGCCGTCCAGCTCCGCTCGTCGAGCCCGAGGTCGATGCCGGGCAGCACCACGGCCCCGTTCGGCAGCCGGGCGATCGCCGCGAGCAGTTCCGCCGTCGCGGGCACGGTGCCGGTCGAACCGGCGGCGATGATCGGCCCCTTCGCTTCACCCGCGAGAAGCCGCTCGCGTTCCGCCGCCAGCATCCGGTTGCGGAAGTCGGCGGGATCGCAAGCGTCCAGTTCGGCAAGGATCTGCGGCCAGGCCTCGCCCAGAATGCCGAGGAAGCCGGCATTGAGCTGCCAGACCTTGTCGAAGCGCGCGGCATCGAGCTTACCCAGCCGCTCGACAGGCACGCCCTCGGTCTGCATCTGGTCGAGCAGGGCGGCGAGATCGCCGGCCAGCCCATAGGCCTCGGCCAGCGTCGCCGGCACCAATGACGGCTCGGACGGGTCGAGCTGGAGATGGCTGCGATTGGCGCTGCGGCCCCAGGCATCGACCAGCCGGGTCAGCAGCATGCGGCGCGTCAGCGGCTCGATCGGCGCGACCCGCTCGCCCGCCCAGGCGCCGGAGCCGATCAGCGCCGTCTCGGCCTCATCGACATCGCCGAGCGGGACGATGCGGGGCAGGAGCAACGGCCTGCCGCCGAGCCTGCCCGCCAGGATCGCGGTGAAGGCGCGGGCGGCGCGGCGCGTCGGCAGATAGAGCGTCGCGCGCGCCATGGCGGCGGGATCCTCGGGGTCGTAGACCGGGCCGAAGCGGCCCTCGACCATCGCCCCGGCCAGCACCTCCAGAAACGGCGCGCCGGCCGGGATGCTGAACAGGTTGAGCTCAGGCATCGACAGGCTGAGCGGCGAGCGCGGCCTCGGCCGGCGCGATCGCGTCGGGCGTGCCGACATGGAGCCAGCGGCCTTCCAGCACCTCGCCGAAGAGGCGGCCCTGCGCGATGGCACGGTCGAAGAGCAGGTTGAGCGAGAACGGACCGTCGGGCGTGTCGGCAAAGAGCCCGGGCTTCAGAATGGCGACGCCGGCATAGACCCATGGCGCGCGCGCGGCCGAACCACGGCGTGTCAGGCGCCCGTCCGCGCCGCGGAAGAAGTCGCCCGCACCGTCGAAGCCAAGGCTGGTTTCGAGATCGGCGAGCAGCAGCAGGATGTCCATGCGCTCCGGGTCCCAGCTCCGCGCCATCGCCGGGAGCGCCGGCCGGCCCGTCTCGCGCCAGAGCGCATCGGAATTGGTGTGGAAGAACGGCGTCGTGCCGAACAGGGGCAGCGCCTTCTTCACGCCGCCGCCGGTCTCGAGCAGTTCGGCGCGCTCGTCGGAGATGGTGATGCGGGGCCATTGCCGGGCGGCGAGATGGGCCTCGACCTGGCCGGCAAGGTGATGGACGTTGACCACCGCGTCCTCGACGCCCGCATCGGCCAGCCGGTCGAGCATATGGTCCAGCATGGCTCGCCCGCCGATCCTCACCAGCGGCTTCGGCAGCGTATCGGTGATCGGGCGCATGCGCTGGCCGAGCCCGGCCGCAAGCACCATGGCCCGGCGGATCGGCGGCGTAGCGGGTTTGGTCACGCGAATCTCTCCCTGTTCGTCGACCGAAGCTAGCAGACAAGCCCGCAGACCACACCGCCCCTGCCGCGGGTCCCGGCCAGGCGGCGCTCGCTCCTGCCGGCACCGCGGAACCATGCCGGCCATGCGCGGCGCGGGATTGTCAGCGCCGGTTTCTGCGGTCAAAGCCTTGCCCGAAACGAGGATGCCGGAATCGGCACCGGGAACGGATGGAGCGGGATATGAGCTGGGGCAATCGCGATTTCATGGTGCCGGGCCGTTCGGTGGCGGTCGGCGACCGCGGCATGGCGGCGACCTCGCATCCGGCGGCGACGCTGGCGGCCGTCGACATCCTGCGCGCCGGCGGCAACGCCGTCGACGCGGCCATCGCGGCGGTCGCGGTGCAGGCGGTGGTCGACCCGCATATGACCGGCATCGGCGGCGACTGCTTCGCGATCTATGCCCCGGCCGGCGGCAAGATGGTCGCCATCAACGGCTCGGGCCGCGCGCCCGCCAAGGCCGAGCTCGGCTGGTTCCTCGGCCAGGGCCTGACCGCGATCGCGCCGGATTCGCCTCATGCCGTCACCGTGCCGGGCGCGATCGACGCCTGGTGCCGCCTCAACGCCGATCACGGCAGCAAGAGCCTCGATGAGATCTTCGCTGCGGCGATCCGCGCCGCCGAGGAGGGCTTCGTGGTGACGCCGCGCGTCTCGCTCGACTGGAACCGCTATCGCGGCCGCATCGAGAAGCACGGCCTCGGCAATGCCGTCTACCTGCCCGGCGGCAAGGCGCCGGTGACGGGCGACAAGATGGTCCACCCCGCTCTCGGTAGGATGCTGCGCCGCATCGCCCGCGAAGGCCGTGCCGCCTTCTATGAGGGCGAGGCCGCCGAGGAGATGGTCGCCGTCCTGAACAAGGCCGGCAGCCTGATGGCGGTCGAGGATTTCGCCACCGCGAAGCCGGACTATGTCGATCCGATCGGCGCCGCTTATCGCGACCACCATCTCTGGGAGTGCCCGCCGAACGGCCAGGGCATCGCGGCGCTGCTGATCGCGCGCATCCTCGACGGCTTCGACCTCAAGGACGGCAAGCTCAGCGAGGCCGATCGCATCCATCTCCTCGCGGAGGCCAGTAAGGCGGCCTATCGCCAGCGCGACGCGCTGGTCGCCGATCCGGCTGCGAGCCCCTTCGACACCGAGGCGTTCCTGTCCGACGCATTCGTCGGCCGGCTGCGGGCGCAGATCAGCCTGGAGAAGGCGGCGAAGCCTGAAGCCTTCGACATGCCCTTGCACAAGGACACGATCTATCTCTGCGTCGTCGACGGCGACGGCAACATGATCTCCTTCATCAACTCGCTGTTCTCGGCTTTCGGCAGCGGCATCTATGCGGAAAAATCCGGCGTCATGCTGCAGAACCGCGGCTCGGGCTTCCGCCTGATCGAGGGCCATCCCAACGCCATCGCGCCGCGCAAGCGCCCCTTCCACACCATCATTCCCGGCATGCTGGCCAAGGGCGGCCGCGCGGTGATGCCGTTCGGCGTGATGGGCGGTCAGTACCAGTCGACCGGCCACGCCCATTTCATTTCCGGCATCCTCGACCGTGGCCTCGATCCGCAGCAGGCATCCGACGCAGCCCGCAGCTTCGCCTATGACGGCAAGCTCTCGCTGGAGCCGACGATCCCCGAAAGCGTCGCGGCCGATCTCAAGGCACGCGGCCATGACGTGGTCTGGGCCGAGGAGCCGCTCGGCGGCTGCCAGGCGATCTGGGTCGATCACGCCCGCGGCGTAATGTTCGGCGCCTCCGACCACCGCAAGGACGGCATGGCGCTGGCGGTCTGAGGAACGCACCCTTAACCGCGCGCCCGCTATCGCTGGCGACAGCGACGGAGGGGCGCGTGGCGCAGGAACGGTCATTCGGCTGGGGAATCATGGGCACCGGCGCCATCGCCGGGCTCTTCGCCGCCGATCTCGGCCTGCTGCCGCAGGCACGCATCGCGGCCGTCCATTCACGCTCGCAGGACAAGGCGCAAGCCTTCGCCGACCGCCTCAGTGCGACGGCCTATGACGACGAAGCGGCGTTTCTCGCCAATCCGGCCGTCGCAGCGGTCTATATCGCGACGCCGAACCATCTCCATGCCGCGCAGGCGCTGAAGGTCATCGCCGCCGGCAAGCCGGTGCTGATCGAGAAGCCGATCGCGCTGAAGAGCGGCGATGTCGAGGCGATCGCGCAGGCTTCACGCGAGCGCGGCGTCTTCGCCATGGAGGCGCTGTGGAGCCGCTTCCTGCCAGCGGTCCGCGCGGTCCGCGAACAGCTCGCGGCAGGGCGGATCGGAGACATCAGGCGCATTCGCGCGGATCTCTCCTATGCCCACCCGCAGGAGCCGGGCAGCCGCTTCTTCGATCCGGCGCTGGGCGGCGGCGCGGCCTTCGATCTCGGCGTCTATCCGCTGTCGCTGGTGCTGCATCTGCTCGGCGAGCCGCAGGCCGTCAGCGGGCGCTGGCTTGCGGCAGCGAGCGGCGTCGATCTGCGCAGCGAATTCAGGCTCGATTATTCTGAGGCCGTGGCCGAACTCTCCTGCGGCTTCGACCGCAACAGCGCCAATCGTTTCCTGATCGAAGGCACGCGAGGGGCGCTGCTGATCGAAACGCCGTTTTTGAAGGCGCAGCGCCTGAGCTTCGTCAGCGATCCCGTTCGGGCTTCAGCGGTCTATGAGCGCGGACAGGGTCTCGCCACGCGCTTTCTCGACCGCATTCCGAAGGTCGGACGCCGCAGCGAGGTTTTCGCCTTTCCCGGTCACGGCCTGCAATTTCAGGCGGAGGCGGTAATGGCTGCGATTCGGGCCGGAGAGACGCATTGCGCGACGATGCCGCTCTCGGAAAGCGCGGCCGTGCTGCGCATCATCGAAACCGTGCTGGCCCAGCCGCCGGCAGGGCGCGGCTGATCAGAAACGCGACCTCACCCGATAAGGCTGCGGCAGGTCGCGCGCATTGTTCAGGGCCAGCGCGAGTTCCGTGATGTGCAGCGCCAGCGCGCCGGAGAAGCGTGGCGCCTCTCCGCGAGCGATCGCCTCGGCCTGGTCGGCGATGCCGCGCATGAAATCGATCTGCGAGGGGAAGTTCGGCAGGGCCTTGCTCGCTGCCTGCGCCGGATAGGGCAGGCGCCGGCCGGGCGTCGGCTTCCAGGGCAAGGCGCGCCCGAGCTTCGCCTCGGCGCGGGTCAGGAGCCGGCCGAGCAGCGAGCGCGGCGCGTCGGTTTCCTCGACATGAACGGTGGAGCGGTTGTCCCAGAGGTCGCGCACCGTGAGCGAGCCCTTTTCCGCGAAGATCTGCAATGAGCGGTCGCGCGGCGCGGCGAGCCCGTTCGTCAGCCTCGCCACGACGCCGGAGCGGAAGCTCAGACAGCCGACCGAGAAATCCGGCGCCATCGCGATATGCCCGGTGCCCGGCCCCTTGTCCGGAAATGTCACTGCGGAGAAGGCGGTCAGGCTCTCGACCGGGCCGAACAGCGTCACCAGCCAGGAGAGCGCGTAGCCGGCATGCTCCAGCGTGCAGCCGATCTCGAATTCGTGCAGCCCCGGCCAGGGCGCACCCGAGCGCGAGCGCCAGCGAGCCCAATTGTCGCGGAAGACCGGTCCGTCCTCCATGGCGGCATAGACCAGCCGGGGCGCGCCGATACGCCCCGCACGCAGCGTCTCATCGACAAGGCGATGCGCGTCGCTGAGCCCGTTGGCGGGGGCTGTCGCGAGCGTCAGCCCGGAGCCTTGCGCCTGCGAGATCAGCGCCTCCGCTTGCGCCAGCTCCATGGCGAGCGGCTTCTCACAATAGACATGCTTGCCGGCAGCCGGAAGGGGTTGAGCTCGACGATGTCCATCGAGCGCACCAGCCCGGAATCGTGCAGCAGCTCCATCACCAGATGGGCCTCGCGATAGGTCGCACCGCCCGGAACGGTGGTGCCGACGCCCGGCGCCAGCGGCGGGTCGATGAAATCGACGTCGAAGGAGACGTGCAGCACGCCGTTGGCGGCGCGCACCTTCTCGATGACCTGGCGGATCAGCACGCCGACGCCATGCTCGTCGATGGCGCGCATGTCGGCGACATCGACGCCGCGTGCCTTCACGGCCGCCTTCTCGAGCGGATCGACCGAGCGGATGCCGAACAGGCTGAGCTGGGCCGGGGTAATCGAGGCGCGGGGTTCCGTGCCGAGCAGGTCGTCGAGGCCGGCCTCGCCGCAGAGAAAGGCCGAGGACATGCCATGCATGTTCCCGGAGGGCGAGATCGCCGGCATGTTGAAATCGGCATGGGCATCGAGCCAGAGCACGAAGAGCTTGCGGCCCTGCTCCTGCCAGTGGCGCGCGACGCCGTTGACCGAGCCCATCGACAGGCTGTGATCGCCGCCGAGGAAGATCGGTGTCGCGCCGGTGCGGGCGAGCTCATAGGCGCGGGCGCTGAGCGCGCGCATCCAGGCGGCGATCTCAGGGTAGAAGCGGGCGTTCTCGGGCGCCGGACCGTCGACGGGCGTCAGGTCGCGCGGCAGGATGTCGCCATGGTCCTCGACGGTGTAGCCGAGCTCTTCCAGCATGCGCGTGAGCCCGGCGGTGCGCAGTCCGGCGGGGCCCATCAGCGCGCCGCGACGGGAGGCGCCGACCTCGATCGGCGCGCCGAGCAGGGCGATGCGGCCCTGGGAAGCGGGTGCGTTCGCGGAAGAGGCGGTCATGCTGGCGGTCCGTTGATGGTGGCTTGAAAGGCGATGACGCCGATGTGCCGTCATTGGCGCATCGGCTTCCACCTGTCGAGTGCCGCGCCAGCGTGACCGTTCTGTGTCGGGGGCGCTCAGCCGAGGCCGAGCACGCCCTTGAGCTTGGCGAGGTCTTCCGCGAGCGTGGTGATCGTCGCGGCGAGCGCCYTGCGGTCGGCCTCGCTCAGCTTGTCATAGGTCTCGAAGCCGCCGTCCTGGAGCTTGTATTTGGCCAGCGTCCTGTCGACCGTGGCGAAATTGGCGTCGATCTTCTCGGACAGCGCCTTGTCGTCCTTGACGACGAGCGGGCGCAGCAGGTCGACGATCGTCTTGGCGCCGTCGACATTGGCCTGGAAGTCCCAGAGATCGGTGTGGCTGTAGCGATCCTCCTCGCCGGAGACCTTGGTCGCGGCGACCTCCTCGATCAGCGCCGCCGCGCCCCCGACCATCTTGTCCGGCGGAACGGTCAGCCCCTTGATGCGGCCCTGCAACTCGGTGACGTCGGCCATGAGCTTGTCGGCGAAGGGGCCAAGCCCCTCGGTGCTGTTCTTGGCGAAGAGCCCGTATTCGATGCGGTGGAAGCCGGTGAACTCCGGGTCCTCCTCCTTCCTCTCGTGATCGTCGGCGCGCGAGTCGATCTTGCCATCGAGATCGCTGAACAATTCCGCGACCGGCTCGATCATCTCGTAGGAGATGCGGGTGGGCGCATAGAGGGCCTTGGCCTTGGCGAGGTCGCCGGCCTTGACCGCGTCGGTGAAGGCTTTGGTGTCCTTCACCAGCTTGTCGACGCCTTGCGAGACATAGAGCTTGTACGCTGCGACGGGTGCGACGAGATCGAGCGGCGAGGCGGCCTGCGCCGATCCGGCGGTCACAGCGGCGATCAGGCTGGCGCCGGCCAGCCATGCGAAGCGCAAGCTCATATCAATCTCCTGTCTTGCGGGGGGAAGTCGAAGCCGCGGCGGGAACGATGCCGCGCGCGGCCCGGATCAGGCCGGCGCCGAGATAGCTGCCAGCGTCAGGCACGCCGGGCAGCGCGAAGAAGTAGCCGCCGCCGACGGGCTTGATGTATTCCTCGAGCGGCTCGCCATCGAGGCGCTTCTGCACGGCGATGAAGCTGCGCTCCAGATCCTGCTGGAACGAGATGAAGAGCAGCCCCATGTCGAGCTGGCCGGCGCGGGTGACGCCGTTGGAATAGTTTAACGGCCGGCGCAGCATGCGGCTCGCTTCCGTCTCCGGCCGGCGCGGATTGGCGAGGCGAATATGGGCGTCGAGCCTGGTGCGCTTGCCTTCGGGATCGTCGGCATAGGCGGGCTCGTCATATTCGCGGCTGCCGCCCATCGGCGCGCCCGACGCCTTCATGCGGCCCATGATGTCCTGCTGCTCGCTGAGCGCGGTGCGGTCCCAGCGCTCGACGAAATTGCGGATGATACGCACGACCTGATAGCTGCCATGCGCTGCCCAGCCCGGCTCGTCGGAGCCTTCCTGCACCCAGACGAGATGGCCCATCAGCGCTTTGTCGGTGGTGTCGGGATTGGCCGTGCCGTCGCGGAAGCCGAGCAGGTTGCGCGCGCTTTCGGGCGGTTCGCCCGGCCTGGCATCGGTCGATCTGGCCTGGCGCACCGGCACGCTGCCTTCCTGCTTCCAGCGCAGCAGCAACAGATCGGGCGTGTTCTTCAGGATGTCGCGCAGCGCGTGGATATTGGTGTCGGCGGTGTTCGAGCAGATCTGCAGCAGGAGATCACCATGGCAGAGCGCGCCGTCGAGCGCGTCGTTCGGAAAGCGCTTCATCCGCTGCAGGCGCTTCGGCTTCAGCGGGCTCAAGCCGAAGCGTTCGTCGAAGAGCGAGGCGCCGAGCGCGACGGTGACGGTGAGATTGTCGGGCGCGATCACCGGGCCGAGGATGCCGCTGTCCGGCGGCGGAAAGCCGGGATCGGCGGTAGGCGCCGGGCCGCCCTGCATCAGGAAGGCGATGCGCTCGGTCAGAATGCGCAGGAGCCGGTCGAGCTCGTCGAGCGAGGTGGCCGCGACATCGAAGGCGGCGACGAGACCGGTCGCGGGACGCGGCGTCACGATGCCGGATTGGTGCAGGCCGTGGAAGGGCTGGCGCTGGGCGGTCGCGTCGCTCTCGGGCGCTGCGGCCGGGTTTTGGGCCGGTTGAGGCGCCGCCTGCGCCAGCGTGGCGCCGCCGATGGTTGCCGCGCCGCCGGTCAGCAGCGAACGCCGCGAGGGGGCGAAGCCTTTGCCCGGTTTCGTCACGATCTGCGCTCCGTCTCGGGCAGGGCGAGCGCCTTGCGCATGGCCGCGAGATCCTCGGCCAGCGCCCGCGTCGCGCCGCCCGGCTTGGCGTCGCGCGGCAGGCCGGCAAGATCGGCCCCGGTCCGCGCCGCCAGAACGGGATCGATGCGCGCCGTCAGCGGCAGCAGCAGCCGCGCGATGGCACTCGCGGCGGCGACATCCTCGGGCGCACTCGTCTCGCCATCCTGCGGCGACAACAGCGTGATCGCCCCGGCCAGCATGGTATCGGGCAGCACGGTGCGCTGGCTGAGCGCCGTGCGGAAAGCCTCGCCCGCCTGCCGGATCTCGGCGGGGACGGCCGCTGTGTCGCCGGCGAGGGCGGTTTGCACCCTGGCGAAGAGCGTCTCGAGCTCCGCGTCGCCCGCCGTCGCGGGACGCAGCACCGGAAGGAGCGCCATGGCGCGACCGCGAGCCTCGCGCGCGGCCTGCGCGTCTCCCGCCGCCTGTGCCTGCTCGAAGGCATCGAGCGCGCTGCCGAACGCGGCCGAGCGCTCGCTCAGGACGGCGCGGTATTCGGCGGCCGGGCCGGCCATGTCCATCAGCGTCAGCGCCACGCGCGGCTGCGCCGTCGAAGCCTGGACGATCAGGCGGCCGCGCGGGGCGCTGAGCAGGCCGCAGGTGATGCTGTACTCGCCGGGATGGAGCTGCGTCGTCAGACGCCGCGACTGGCCGGGCGCGATATTCTCGCGCTCCTCCAGCACCATGACGCCGTCGAGGATTTCCCATTCCAGCACGCGTGCGCCGCGATTGGTCACGACGAAGCTCAGCCTGCCGGCGGGGACCGTCAGCGTTGCCGGCTCGCAGCTCTTGTCGGTGATGGCGACGGCGATCTCGTTCCTGTCCGGCGTGGCGGCGCGCCGGTTGCCGGCGGCATAGACGAAGGCACTGATGCCGCCGCAGATCAGCAGCAGCGTGGCGACGCCGGCAAGCTTCAGGCGCGGCGAATGGCGGGTTCCGGCGCGCCCCACCGTGGCGGCCTGGTCCTGGCCGCCCGCCCTGAGGAAAAGCACGAGCGCCGGCACCAGGAAGGCGAGATAGGCGATGACCTCGCCGAGCGCGGCCCGTTCCTGATAGCCGAAGAAGCCGGAAAGGATTGCGCCCAGCGGGCCATCGGCCGGCAAGGTCGTGCCGAGATCGTAGACGTTCTGCTGGAGATGGTTCCAGAGCCCGGCCTCGTGCAGCGAGCGCACGGCATTCGCGACCAGCCCGGCCGCGACGAACAGGATCAGGATGCCGGTCCAGCGGAAGAAGACGCGCAGATTGAGCTTCACGCCGAGCGCATAGATGGCGTAGCCGGCCGCGACGGCGAGCAGGATGCCGAGCCCGGCACCCATCGCWGGTCCCCAGCCTCCGTTCTGCTGGAAGATGGCGAGCAGGAAGAAGACCGATTCCAGCCCCTCGCGCACCACGGCGAGGAAGGCGAGGCCGACCAGCGCGAAGCCCTGATGCTCGCCGGAAAGTGCCGCGTCGACGCCGGCCTGCAATTCGCCCTTGATCGAACGCGCCGCCTTGCGCATCCAGAACACCATCGAGACGAGCATGGCGGCGGCGATCAGGCCGATGACGGCCTCGAACAGCTCCTGCCCGCGCTGCGGTAATTCCCCCGCGACGATGTCGAGCGCCGCGCCGGCCACCAGGCTCGCGGCGCAGGCGAGGCCGACGCCGACCCACAGCGCCGGCAGCCATTCGCGCCGCCCGGTCCTGACCAGATAGCTCGCGACGATGCCGACGATCAGCGCGGCCTCGATGCCTTCGCGAAGCATGATGAGAAACGGTACGATCACGGCGAACCAGGCCCGGTTGCGCGTCGCGGCCGATGCCGTTCGCGGCGCAGATGCCCTGTTGCCTAGGCATCCCGCGCCGGCCGGTCAACCAAAACCGTTCAGTTTAGAAGCATAATAAACTACTGATATCACTGCATTATTGCCACAATCGGCAGCTTGGCGTCGCAGCCGTGGCGGCCTCCCCGGCAGGCATGCCCGCCGCGTGGTCGCGACGCCGCGGAGCCGCGGCGGCCGGGGCCCGGGCCCCTCAGCGCCGCTTCATCAGGATCATCTTCTCCTGCGYCATSTCGYGCATGGTGAAGGGGATGCCGCCAGTGCCGTAGCCCGAGACGCGCCGGCCGGCGAAAGGCATCCAGTCGGTGCGGAAGGTGGTGGGGTCGTTGATCATCACCGCCGAGGCGTCGAGCCGGTTGGCGGCCCGGAGCGCGACATCGATATCCTGCGCGAAGATGCTGGACTGGAACGAGACCGGCAGCGAATTGGCCCGGGCGATGGCGTCGTCGAGATCGCGGAAACGATAGATCGCGACGGCCGGCCCGAAGATTTCCTCGCGCGAGATGCGCGCTTCCGGCGCCGGATCGACCAGCACCGTCGGCTCCAGCGTCGTCTCGGAGAGCCGCTTGCCGCCGGCGAGCAGCTTGGCGCCACCCTTCACCGCCTCGTCGATCCAGTCGGCGACGCGGTCGGCCTCCTTCGGGGTGATCAGCGGGCCGACCTCGGTGTCCTTGAGCGTCGGATCGCCGGTGCGCAGCTTCTTCACCCGCGCGACGAGGCGCTCGGTGAAGTCGTTGACGATGGAATCATGGACATAGATGCGCTGCGTCGACACGCAGACCTGGCCGGCATGGTAGTAGCCGCCCTTCACGATCGGCTCGATGATCGCCTCGAGATTGGCGCTCCTGTCGACGATCGCCGGCGCGACGCCGCCATGTTCCAGCGCCGAGCGCGCGCCGGGCGCGAGCTTCGAATGCAGGTACCAGCCGACCTTGGCCGAGCCGATGAAGCTGAGGAAGGCGATGCGCGGATCGGTCGCGAGCTTTTCCGCCAGCGCGGTCTCGGCCGGCACGAAGGTCTGGCACCAGGCTTCGGGCAACCCGGCCTCATGCACCAGCCTGACGAAGTCGATGCAGGAAAGCGGCGTCGTGCCGGCCGGCTTGACGATGACCGGGCAGCCGGTCGCGATCGCCGGCGCGACCTGATGGACGATCAGGTTGAGCGGATGGTTGAAGGCCGAGATCGCCGCGACGATGCCGATCGGCTCCTTGGTGGTGAAGGCCCAGCGGCCGTCGGCCGCGGCGGACAGCCCCATCGGGATCTCGCGGCCGGCGAAATTGCGCAATTCGTCGGCAGCATTGTTCACGCCGTCGACGGCGCGGTTGGCCTCGACGATGGCGTCCGGCAGGGGCTTGYCGCCCTCGCGGGCGATCTGCATGGCGAAATGGTCGCGCTTCGCCTCGAGCAACCCGGCGAGCTTGCGCAGGATCGYCATGCGCTGATGCGGCTTCAGCCAGTTGTCGCGGTCCTTGAAGACGGCCTGCGCGGCCTGCAGCTTGCGTTCCAGAGCGGCTGCGTCGTCGGTCTCGATCTCGGTGATCGGCGCGCGGTCATAAGCCTGAACAACCTGAAGCATGGTCGTCTCCTTTAAAAACGCGATGAATGTGAAAGCTCAGGCCAGATCGACGTCCGGCACGCGATTGCGCAGTTCCTCGACGAGGACGCGGGTGTTTTCGGAATAGTCGATCGGGCAATCGACGAGATGGACGCCGCCGCCCTTGAACGCGGCTTCGAGCGTCGGCACCAGCGCTTCCGCCGAGGTCACGCGCGAGCCCTTGGCGCCATAGGCCTCGGCATAGCGCACGAAATCGGGATTGCCGAAGGTCATGCCGTAATCGGGGAATTTGTCGACGGCCTGCTTCCAGCGGATCATGCCATAGGCGCCGTCATTGAGGACGAGCACGACAAGGTTGAGGCCCAGGCGGACCGCCGTCTCCATCTCCTGCGAGTTCATCATGAAGCCGCCATCGCCGCAGACGGCCATGACGCGCCGGCGCGGATGCAGCATCGCCGCCATCATCGCCGAGGGCAGGCCGGCGCCCATCGTCGCCAGCGCATTGTCGAGCAGCAGCGTGTTGGCGACATGGGTGCGGTAGTTCCGCGCGAACCAGATCTTGTACATGCCGTTGTCGAGGCAGACGATGCCGTCCTCCGGCATCACCGCGCGCACGTCATGGACGAGCCGCTGCGGCGTGACCGGGAAGCGGTCCTCCTCGGCCCGGTCGTTGATCTTCGTCAGGATGCGCTGGCGCAGCTCAAGCATTTTGGCCTGCTCCGGAAGCTTGCCGCCCAGCCTGTCGCCGAGCGCCGTGACGCTCGCGCCGATATCGCCGATCACCTCCGCATCGGGATGGTAGACCTGCTCGACATTGGCCGATTGGTAGCCGACATGGATGACCTTCGGCCCGCCGGCGCTGCGCATCAGGAAGGGCGGCTTCTCGACCGTGTCGTGGCCGACCGCGATGATGAGGTCCGCCGCGGCGACGGCCTCATGGACATAATCGCCCTCGGACAGGGCAGCGGTGCCCAGATAGAGGTTGGAGCCGCCGGTGACGGCGCCCTTGCCCATCTGCGTGTTGAAGAACGGCACGCCGATCTTGCGCACGAAGGCCGAGAGCGGCTCGACTAGGCGCGGCCGGTTGCCGGCGGCGCCGATCATCACCAGCGGGCGCTTGGCCGCGAGGATCATCTGCGCCGCGCGGTCGAGCGCGACGGCCGGGGCGACAGGCTGGTCGAGCGGATGGACGGGGATGAGCGGGATGTCGTCGATCTCCTCGGCGGCCACATCCTCCGGCAGTTCGAGATGGACCGGCCCCGGCCGCTCCTCCATCGCGACGCGGAAGGCATCCCGCACCACGGAGGGGATGCTGGCCGGGCTAACGATCTGGCGCGTCATCTTGGTCAGCGGGCGCATCGAGGCGACGACGTCGACGATCTGGAAGCGCGCCTGCTTGGCGGTCATGATCGCCTTCTGCCCGGTGATCAGGATCATCGGCATGGCGCCGAGATGGGCATAGGCCGCGCCGGTCGAGAAGTTGAGCGCGCCGGGGCCTAGTGTCGCGATGCAGACGCCGGGCTTGCCGGTGAGCCTGCCATGGGTTGCGGYCATGAAGGCCGCCGCCTGTTCGTGCCGCGTCAGAACCAGCTCGATCTTGGATTTGCGCAGGGACTCGACGACATCGAGATTCTCCTCGCCCGGAACGCCGAAAACGCGGTCGACGCCTTCATTCTCCAAAGCCGCAACCAGAAGATCGGAACCCTTCTTCATCGTCGTCGCCTTTCCGTCGAGCTGCCCTGCCAGGTCAGCAACGCTAGGCTCCCGACGTAGGAAGGCAACCTCGGAGTTACGAGCGCGCTCCGCGCATGGCGGCTTCCGCCTGGGCGCCGTGGCCCCGACCGGGCACTCGCACGGTTCGCCGTCTGACGGGGAAGGAAAGTAAATGCGACAAGTCGTCGCCTGTATTCATGCCGACGACGGCCATTCACGGTGACGTGAATGCTAGTGAAGTCGCGGAGGCATTGGAAATCAGGTTCCGACAATTAGCTGGGTGCTTGTGGGCGTAAGAACAGGAGATTGTCATGATTTCGCGCAAGACTATTGCCGTCGCCGCCGCGCTTCTGCTGTCCGCAGCCGGTTCCACGGCCTATGCCGCCGAGCTCGGGGCGGAAAGCATCGTACATGAGCAGGCGCAAAATAGCCGCGCCCTGGCCGAACAGAGCCAGTATCTCGCCTATCACGAGCACTTCAAGGG
>NZ_JBFRDQ010000169.1:0-9073 GCF_052113865.1 Allobosea sp. TAB14
GGCGCATGCCATTTGAGGCCGGCGACCTCTGCCTTGAGGCGGAGCGGCCGGAAGGTTCGGTGCATGCGGTTATCGTGGTTCATGAATCCGCCTCGACGGTTGGGGAATACGAGATCGTCGGCTTTCGAGAACTTCGMCCSCAGGCGCCATGCCTTGAGAGTCTTGCCCCCCCGATCGGGAACTTGCGGATGCCCGCCTCGGTCTTCGTTGTGTCCTCTTCCTKGAACTGATCGACCCGAGTTTCGACCGTGATTTCTCGACCAGCAAAGTCGATGTGCCGCCAGCGCAGTGCCCATAGCGCACCCGCCCGAAGCCCGCTCGCGGCAGCGAAAAGGACMACAATCTTGAAATCTTCGTCGGCCTTGGCGAGCAGCTTTGAGAGTTYGGCCTTTGTCGGCGSGGTCACTTTCTTCGAGCCCTGATYTCGCCGAGCGATGACCTCGATCCCCACGAGCGGCGTTCACAGCGATCAGGTCGGTTGCTACGGCGCGACCGAGGATWGGCGCAGCGCTGCAAAGAGATGGACAGGCTCACCATTCCGAGCCCCGCCGTCGACATGACGGGCCGCAAGCGCTCCTATCGCTGGCTTACACCCGCGCTTGTCGCTGACGTCCAGTTCCGGGGCTGGASCGATGACAGCAAGCYGCGACACGCCYMTTACAWGGGCCTGCGCGAAGACACCGACGAGGCAGCGSTGTTCAAGCTTCGCCGTTAGGCATCGGAGCAGAACGGTCTCGCAATGTACCCGTGAGCGATCTGGCAAGCACCGCGTTCAACAGGTCCGCTTTCCAGTAGTCCTTAGAACCTGACGGCGAGCACGCCTTTGAAGGAATGATCCTGGGTATCCTCGGCGAGCTGGCCGGTATAGCTCACACCGAGGGTCGTATTACGGGCGATGGCGAGATCGAGGCCAGCTTCGACCATGGCTGCATCGCGCGCGATCGGCAGRCCCGCAACGGTGAACGYGCTGGATCCGGCGAAGGCGAGCGTCGCYTTCGGATCGACGTCACCGAAGGCRTGGCGCCAGGCCAGGCCACCGCGCAGCGTCACGGCCATGCCCTGGAGGTCGAGGCTGGTCGCTGCCCGCAAGCCGAGCGTGGAATAGCCRAYGCCGGTATCGTCGCCCCGRCCGGTGAGGCCGGTAGTGGCGCCGCTCTCGCTGAATCCGTCGCTATGCAGGTTGACATAGGCCAGCCCGGCGAACGGTTCAAACGCGGCGCGACCAAGCTCGATGCGATAGCCGACCTCGCCGAAGACCTGRGCGGTCGCGGCATCGTAGCTCGCACGCGGAATGCTGCCRAGGAAGGCCGAGGTCACGGCGCGCYGCGTCTCGATATCGTGCCAGGTGTAGCTSGCGCCCGCCCGCAGGTTGAGTGCCCCCCACTGGCCGCCGCCATAGAGGCCGAGATGGTAGTTGTCGCTCTCGCCGGAAGACAGGCGGCTGTTYACGTCGAAGTCGCTGCGGCTGTAGCCGGCAACGACGCCGAAGCGCAGATTGTCGAARACCGCCGCATCGGCGCCGACSAGGAAGCCGCCGGTCGAGCGCTTCAGCYTCGCGGCATTGCCGTCGCTATCGGTCYGGCCCCATGAGCCATAGCCCTGGCCCCAGACTGCGAAGCGGTCCRTCTGCGGCAGAGGCATTGGCCCTTTCACGCTCGGGGCCAGATCCGCGCTGTAGCCGTAGTTCAGCGTGACCGAGCCGACGCTGCCGAAGGCAGAGCGCAGCCGGTCGTTGACTGCCGCACGCAGCAACCAGCTGTCTTCGATCAGGGCCGTCTTGGCAGAGGCGTGGATCTCGCCGGAAAGGTCATTCAGCGCCCGCCGGGCCGCRTCGAGGCTCGGCTGGTTGAGCACGCCGYYTTGGACCGAGTTGCCCGCAGGCAGGTTATCCACGCTTTTGCCGACSGMARCCTCATTGCGGGTGGTGSCGATGTCTYCGATGCTGCGGGTYTGCACCACCGCGAGATAGGCATGATTGGCGTCATAGCTGTCACGCAGGCTGAGGAAAGGYGTCAGCGTCTGGTCGAAACCGTAGGTTCCAACGAGGCCAGCAGTCGAGGTCAGGATCGTGTAGCGCTGACCGAGTGCGTACGCTGCACCAGTATAATTCACGACCGATAGAACAGCGCCGCTCACCAGCATCGCCGAGCCGTTCACCTTGATCAGGTCTGAGTTCATGGTCGCTGGGTCGACCTCAACTTGATAGGTCGAGCCTGCGCCCTGCACGAACGAGCCGTTGACCGTCAAAGTGCCGATTGAATTGCCCGGCGCAATGGTGCCACCGGCAGCAATCGTCGYCGCCCCCACCGTGCCTGAGCCGGCGAGCAGCGCACCCGACGCAACCGTCACAGCCGAGCTCGCGAGCGAGCCGTTCACCACGAGCTTGCCGGCGAGAACGCTGGTAGAACCAGCGAAGTCGCCGCTACCGCTCAGTGTCCATGTGCTGGTGTCGGTTTTCTCCAGAATGTCGAAATTGCGATACTGGCCGGTAGTCCCAATACCGCCGTCCAGTGTCCAGTTGCCGGAGCCGCCGAGGCGCAGGACGTCGTTGGTGCCGAGGCCGCTGGCGACCACGTTGCCGACGATCTGCGAACCGGCGTGAAGCTCGAGCCGGTTGTTCCCCCCGGTGAGCGTGATCGCGTTGGCGCGATAGGCTTCATCGCCGATATGGCCGCCGGCGAACCCGCCGGAAATTGTGCCGCTATTGATGATGGTCACACTCGCGCCGGCTATTCCGACGCCGCCCGAGCCACTCGTCCCCGGTGTAGCTCCAGCGATTCCYGCTGCCCCGCCAMGRCCGCCATTGCCGCCTGCTATGGTGCCGCTGTTGAGGAARRCAGCACCCGGTGCAGTCAGTTGCACACCAACACCGCCGTCACCGCCAAACCCGCCGGAATCTGGATAGGGCGGYCCGAGATAGATTCCCGACATTCCGCCACGACCGCCATTGCCGCCGATAATCGTCCCGATGTTYGAAYTGATGCCGCCGCCCAGCACGAYGGCACCRTAGCCGCCGGCCCCGCCGCCACCGCCACCRCCRSCGCCGAAGCTAGAGTTTGCGTYGCCGCCAGCTCCACCGTTGCCGCCAATCAAAAGGCCCACATTAGAGAGTGAAACWGTACCGGRGCCATTGCCGTTATAGCCACCCCCGCCACCACCCCCGCCCGYGCCAAAAGAAGAGGCGGARACGCCATCTTGCCCGTYAGGGCTGATGGCCGTGCCGCCGGAGCCTCCTAACGCTCCCGAGGCWCCGTCACCGCCCTTGCCGCCRCCGGAGCCACCGCCACCGGCACCAGCATTGCCCAAAGCATTATTGCCTGGAGCACCGGTGAAGCCTGAACCACCGCTGGTGAACCACCAGCCGAAACCGATACYGCCAATTCCGCCATCTGCCAGAGCCGGAATAGTTGAGGCCGCGAGAAGGGCGGCATATGACACGCCACGTATCGCAATTGCCCTCGTGACCGATGCGTTTCGGACGATATGGGGCTGGTCTGAGCGCCGCCGGAACAAGAAGGCGAGCGGGCTTGTCGCGCCCGCAGAGTTGATCCGGTCCATTCCCTGGTGCCCCATCGCGACATATTCGGTCACGGAATCAGGCCACGATCCGATTGCCCATCGCCGGTCGGCCAGCCAGAACCCTTTGCGATAAAAACGATTCTCTWCGGCTCGGTCAATGTCGAAGATCGAGCTGTAATTAGGCGCGTCRCGGGTTGCGTTTCATWGCGCTCTGATCTGCTCCTCGAACTCCCCGGGGATCGCGCCGTGACGGGCGAGAACATCGCTCGATGCGACTTCGCCGATTTCGTCGTCGGTAACCACATGCACAACGGCGAGGCCYTCGGCMGTGCGGCCCAGCCGTTCGCCTTCATCCAGCGCATGGTGCTTCGTTTTCGCCRGCACGCGCTGGCTCGCAACCAGCTTCTTTCGGTGTGTCTTGAAGGGCTGGARAAAGAGGGCGTCGACGTTCATCGGTTGACTCCCCGGCTTKTTTGTTCTTATTATGTYCTCATATCTGAGGACGGAACAAGGTCAGTGTGCGACGCCAGTTGGCCCAGGCCTTCGCTGACTTCAGCAGGCGAAACTTGGGACCGGCCCGGCAGCGACCATTGAGGCTCGCCTGGCGGGGTTGAGCGCGGCCCCGAGGAGCATCATCCCGTCAGCGGTCCAGCAGCCGCAGCCGATGAAGTCTCCTCCGGTGTCAAACAGAGGAGCGAATTTGGCAACCGAGCCTCAGGGAGCTYTGCCGCGATCAATCCCGAAGCGGCGGGGCGGCTATGAGCACGATTAATCCYGAGAGAAACCTGAGATCGCCGCGAATGTCRGCGCACCCGCCTCATTTCCCCGCCAGTCCGWCGAGCCCCGTGTGTGCGGTGCTCGACGGCCGGGTCATCRACGCTGGCAAGGCRCRCGGATTATAGCCATGTCAAAAGCTCCGCAGCAGTCTCAGATCCGCTTCCCTGTCGACCCGCGCGACGTGCCGCCGGCAAAGGCTGCGCGCCGCCTACACCTGACCTTGGCAGAGTTCGAGCGCCTCCTCCCACGACTGGTTCAGCGCGGCTTCCCACGACCAGATCCGGACACGAGAAACTACGATCTGAAGGCCGTCGATCAATGGATGGATAACCGCTCGAGCTTGCCCCCTTATGAATCCGCCGCGCGATGCTCAAGGGGCAATATCAGAGCGACTGGCYCGGACGAGGGMGAGGCGCCGATGAACCTCGAGCACCTGATGGGCAAAGATTCGATCCGTCACCTSATCTTCATGAGGAACAGATGGCGCTATAAGCCGTCGCACCTTATGGTCCCGCACGGCTTCAAGTTTCTGACGCTCGGCCCCGGCGTGGTGGTCGGGAACCGCAATATCGCCTCTCCGGAAGATCAGCAGCGCGCGATCGAGCTCAATGCCGAGTGGGACCGCATTCGGCTCGGCTTGGCCGAACCGGTTAAATCGAAGTATCSGCCGGGCTCGGTTGGCGAAGCATATCTTCGCGTGRTCAGACTCCGCACCGCTGAMCGAGCCAAAGCTGGCAAAGAGCAGGACAGGGACCAGGCGACCCGTGACGATTGGCCGAGGGCTTGGCGCTGGATCGAACCCCATTTCGGGGTCTCCGACCCAAAATCCATCGAAYCCGAGGACTTCCTCGCAATCGACAGCAAGACCGCGAAGCCGATCGGCCTCGTCGCCGAGATCGAGASAGAAGTTTCGATTTCGGAGCGCCATCGCGTCATCAAGGTCTGGCGCGCGCTTTGGAAGAAGATGGCGGCCATGSGATACTGCACACTCGACGCCGATCCCTCTCTGGCATTCTCCAACAAAGCTCCCGATGCRCGCCAAGACATTTGGACCGAGGGTGAGGTCGTAAGGCTCTGCAAGCGCGCTTGGCGCATGGGCTATAAGGGTCTTGCCGCCTGCATGGCCACGGCATGGGATAGCCAGCTCTCCCCTGCCGATCTGCGTTCGCTGACRAYTGGCCAGCGCGCTGACGATGTCCATGGGGCGATCTTTTCGCTGGCTCGAAYYAAGACMGGGCGGGCCGCGGCGGCGTCCCTTGGGAAGCGGGCGACCTGGGCCCTCGACGCCTACATCGSMAGYCTCGCTTTCGAACTGATRCCACACGCTCCGATTTTCAGGACCAAGAGTGCGCCGACAACTCCGAGAGGCTGCAAACCTCAACCGCCTTCGCCCTATACGAAGAACAAGCTCGCAAATGACTTCCGGACGATTCGCGTTGCAGAGTTCGGGAAAACTGAGGAGCGCAAGCTTTCGGACATGCGACGGTCGGGCACCGTGGAGGCGACGGCCGGTGGCGCAGATGCCCAGGCGGTATCGAYCAAGATGGCCAACTCCTTTGCTGCGTCAGCTCGTCTTCAGAAGACCTATAACCCGGTCAATTTAGCGACGGTGCGGGAAGTGGATGCGATCAGGAGAGARGGAAGAGCCAAGCTTCGCCAGAACAAAATGCGATAGAATTTRTTACGGTGTCAGGCGGGAATTTGTAACGGGACCCAGGGGGCATGGATAACCCCTCGAAATAAATGGCGCGGGCGACGGGGCTTGGGGCGCTTCTTGCGCTTCCAGTGGCGGGGCGGAGACGGCCAGATCGGCTCACGAATGCTGGCCACCAGCATCGCAGCGGCGGCCGAGGTCCAAGGCCGGATGTCGAAGTCGCGCATCAGTGCCGCAGCCATCCGGGCGCAGGGGAGTGAGAGCCCGCATTTGACTTCAGTGACGCGYGCAATGGATTGTCATCCCCTTCGGATCGGGAGGAAACCATGGCTAAGAGCAATGAGATCCCCGCAGTTCGCGTCGCCGGATTCCAGGTCTTCCGAGGACCTGACGCCATMGCTGTTCGCTTCGAACTGATGACCGCGCCTRGCAGAAACGAGTCGATTACCATCGCACTGACACCGACCGGGGCGCAGGARTTGGCCAAACAACTCGCGCACGAGCCTACTGCGGGAACCCCGGAGACCACGCCTGATACCTCGCGCCAGTAGSTRCCGAAGGCGCCCTCGCCCCGGGCTAAAATCGCCGAAGACTTGATGCCGAGCGACATGCGGATGGGGAGTGAGATGCCTGRTCCCGACTACGAGGCCAAATATGGTAAGGGTCCGCACCTAACGGCCGATGCAGTGGTCGTGCGCGGGAACGAAATTGCGCTGGTCCGGCGAAAGAGCAGCGGGCAATGGGCTTTGCCTGGTGGTTTCCTCGACCAGGGCGAGACCTTCAGCGATTGCGCGATCCGGGAGTTCAAGGAAGAGGCAGGGGTCGACTTGCGGGCCACGCCSGGKCTCATCCTCGGTGTCTATCGGCCTTTGGCGTTCGAYGCGATCGASMGAGATCCGCGGAGCCGCATCATCTCRGGTGCCGTTCTGATCACCCTGTCGGAGGAGATSRAGCGSCCGGAGCTCTTTGCCGGCGATGACGCTGAGGCGGCGCAATGGACGAGGTGGTACGCTATCCCAAAGCTCTATGCCGACCACAACACCATAGTGGAGGCATTATTGGCACCTTACCGCGCCCAAGAGATTGGTGAGGTCGGCGAAGACGCTGGCTTCTAATGACTCCGAAGAGCCTCGGCAKCGAAGCGCCGCAGATTCACGGGCTTSGCGAATKGGTCGCGCTCACCCCAGCAGCCGGTCCGTGGAATGTGGCAAAACCTTGCTAAGCAGGTGAGTGAATGCTTGTCTGCGCCTCGTGCGAGGGGCAAATGGGGCAAAGCGGCGGCATGGCGTCCGAACCACGGTTCGACAACTTGCAGGGTTTGAGAGGATTTGCCGCCCTCCTGGTGCTCGTTGAGCATACCGCGAACGCCATTTCGACGCGCTTCCTGGGCGTTAGTCCGCACGACTCGCCGTTGGCGATCTTTCCCTTCGCTGCCGGCGTAGACATCTTCTTCGTCATTTCCGGTTTCATTATTGCTTTTTCCAGCCKTTCGCTGTTCGGAAAGCCGGGSGCGTGGAAGAGCTTCCTSCTGCGTCGTCTTGCGCGGGTCGTGCCGTTATACTGGTTGATGACCAGCGTCATGATCTGCGCCTTTATTTTGATCGGGAGCCGTGCCTGGAGCGACGCTTCGTGGTCGTCAGTTGCGGCATCTTTCCTTTTTCTACCGGCCGTTAATGTCGACGGGATTACCTCTCCTATCCTCGCCATCGGCTGGACGCTCAACTATGAGATGGCCTTCTATGCCTTATTCGCGGTCGCACTTTGTTTTCCCCAACGGATATCGTTGGTCTTTATTGTACTAATTCTTGTGCTGCTGGTTGTGCTGGGAAAGCTATTTGAGCCGGCGACACTGGCGCTGCAATTTTGGACCAATCCGATTGTCCTGGAGTTCGCAGCAGGTGTTTGCCTCTACGAGCTCCATCGCTCTGRCAAGCTTGCCCTACCCGGCATRGCGCAAMTCKGCCTCTCCCTGGCGGCYCTTTTCTGTTTCGCCGTGACCGCTGGCGAGCCCGGGCCATGGCGCTGGGTCTTGTGGGGCGGCCCCGCGGCGCTTCTCGTGGCCGCTGCGCTTGGAACGGCTKCGTTGCAGGGCAAACTYGCCAGGGGCRGCAGCCGGGCCGGGGACTGGTCATACGGCATCTATCTCACGCATTTCCCGATCGTGATGATTGGTTCCATGACCTGCCAGGTCCTGCTCCCGCAGACGAATTGGGTTTGGTTCGGCCTCTTCCCTGTTTTCGTACTGATTRCAACGCTTGCCGCCGCGGCGCTCCTGTACCGCGTCGTCGAGCGGCCTTTCWTGGATCTGGCGAGCCMGGCCGGKSCYSATCAAAATCRGCCACARGGTMCGMATGCAGSGGAAGCGCTGATCTCGGMTACAAGGCCGAATATGGTAAGGGACCACATCTGACAGCCGATRCCRTATGGCGCGGGGAACGATCACCGCTTCGGCGAAAGAGCGGCGGCCTAAGACGATGGCTTCTAGACAATCYMGAAGAGCCKGAGCAGCGAAGCGGCCATCACGATCCATGCCGCTGCCACAAGGGCCGCCCTTCCCTGATTGCCCAAGGCCSGGCGCCAGCGAGGCAGGGCCGCCCTGCGCGCCCTCTCCTCGGCATTGTCTCGGCCGATCTGCTCCCAATGGCCCATCTAYAACTCGCTTATTGCMGGCCGAGGGCGGACAACGCGAGGCTTGACCTTCGCGCCGGCCGAAATGACTCAGGCTGARGCCTTGGCCCGAYCCCGCYTCSGAGCSGCMRGMGCMGGCGYCGTCTTCCGACGCTGCWGGCCRAGGCCCAKGGACTTGGCCAGATTAGAGCGGGCCTCRGCGTAGTTCGGCGCGACCATCGGATAGTCCGGAGGCAGATTCCACTTCAGGCGGTACTGATCGGGCGTCATGTCGAACGCCGTACGAAGGTGACGCTTGAGCGATTTGAACTTCTTGCCGTCTTCCAGGCAAATCAGGAAATCGGGCGTAATGGATTTCTTGATTGATACGGCCGGGGTCGCCTTTTCTTCGGGAGCCGGCCCGGGATCCTCGCCAAGCCCAGTGAGCGCCGCGTGGGTGCTGGCAATCAACGCCGGAAGCTCGGCCATCGGAACGCTATTGTGCCCGACGAATGC
>NZ_JBFRDQ010000170.1:0-9944 GCF_052113865.1 Allobosea sp. TAB14
CCGTTCTGGTCGATTAAGCACCGGATCATTCGCGACCCAGTGCCAATCTATCTGCTTCTAGGTGCCGCATTGGCGCTTCAAGGTGCCAAGCTTTCTGCGCCTGAGATAAGCCGCCGGCCTCATTCCGCATCATTCGTCGGCCCGCTGGAGTTTTATGTTGAACAAATGCCGGTGCGTATCAGTGACCAGTGAGATTGCGGTCGCTTTCGTAAACTGCGGCAAACTTCACTTCCCCACACACTGCGCCGTATGCGAACGGCCTGGATCTTGACGGCGGCCTCGTCACGGACTTACACTTAACTCAATGGTTAAGTTTCAGGATGCGCAGCTCGACCGCACCTTCTCTGCCCTGGCGGACCCGACGCGCCGGGCCTTGCTGGCGCGGCTGGAGCGGGAGGATGGGCTGTCGGTCAGTGAGCTTGCGAAGCCCTTTCCGGTCTCGCTGCCGGCGGTTCTGATTGCACATCGAGATGAAGCGTCTGGGTCGTTCTGAATGCGATCCCATATCGCCCCCAACATGGCAGGTTGTGTCTCGGCATGTCGGCGGATGGTTCCGAACATACGCCCGCGATTGGCCCCTTCCCGACCTTCGGAAGGTCTGCTTCCGAGCGATCCAATTCAAACGTCGAACTTCGGCGTCTGCTGCCTACAGCGACATCGTCCAACTGCCATATGCCAACATCTCCTGACACTGAGCTTTGCCAGTCGGCCTGGCGGTATGTGAGCCGGGTTGGCCGGGGGCAGGCGCGACGGCGAAGGACAGGGGCTAATCCGCCCGCCTCGCTGCTGCCCGGCTTGCCTGACGCCCCTGGCACCGCGGCGGCATCGTTCGACCGCGGGGGTAGCCGGCCGATGATGATCGGGCTTGGCGCTTCCGGCTCTGTCGGTTCCGAACAGCTTCGGCGAGCCCCCGCGTCCGTCGGGAGGAATTGGTTATGTCCTCGCGAACGCAGCGAGCACTTGTGCAGCAAAGCGCGCCCTGTTAAACGTTTTTCTGTAAAACGTTTAACAGGGCGCTATGGACGATCGACGGATCACGATCAGGGATGTCGCGGCACGCGCTGGTGTCTCGATTGCGACGGTCTCGAATGTGTTCAGCGGCAACAAGCCGGTGAACGCCGATCTGCGCGAGCGCGTGCTCAAGGCCGCGGACGAACTTGCCTATCAGGTCGATCGTGCCGCCTCGCAGCTCCGCTCCGGCCAGGCCAAGGTCGTCGGCGTGCTCGTACCCGATCTCGACGACGTCTTCTTCACCTCGCTGGTGTCGCAGCTCGAGGTGATGGCGCAGGCGGATGGCTACGACATCCTCGTCGCCAGTTCGCGCGATGATACCGGTCTTGAACAATCGCCGGCACTGGCTGGAGCGGCACGCGCGGCCGAGCGCCGTCATCGCACTGACCAATGTCACGACGCTGAGCGCCCTGTCGGCGCTCGCGCGGCTCAGGATCGACGTTCCCGACCCCGTCTCGGTGATCGGCTTCGACGACTACCCCTGGATGAGCGCCCGCAAGACTGGGCTGACCGCGATCCGCCAGCCGGTCGCCGATATCGCTGCGGCCGCCTGGCAGCGCCTGCGTGCGCGCATGGCGGGCGATGAGGCGCCGCCGCAGACCATCGTGCTGCAGACCAGCCTGCAAGTCCGCGATTCCGTGCGCGACCTGTCGCCCGGCGCCGCCGGCGAAAGGGACGCTCTCGACGCCGCGCCACGAACGGAGGAAGCGGCCGCAGCGCCCAAAGCCATTCACTGACGGACGCATAGCGTCCGCAATCACCGGGCCGACAGAGCCCGGAACGAAAGAAGTTCGGAGGAACGCGTGCAATTACGAAGAACGGCACGGATACTGCCGCTGTTGGCGCCGGTGCATCTGCTCATCCTGAGCGTGATCGTGCTGCCATCTCTCTATGTCGTCTGGCTGAGCCTCAACACGTCGAGCTTCGGCCAGGCGCCGAGCTTCGTCGGCCTACAGAACTACTGGCGTGTCCTGAGCGATCCCGCCTTCCACAGCGCGCTCTGGAACACCGTCGTCCTCGTCGTCGTCGCCGTGCATCTGGAACTGGCCGTGGGCCTCGGCATGGCTCTGCTCTTCGCCAGCGGCCTGCCSTTYCGSCGCTTCCTKCTCGTCGCCGTGCTCGCGCCCTATGCSGTCAGCGAGGTCACSGCCGTGGTGATGTGGCGCTTCCTGTTCGATCCCGATGCCGGRCCGRTCACGCTGGCCTTGCGGGCATTGAGCCTGCCGACGCTGGATTGGTCCTTCGAACCGTCGCACGCCATGGTGCTGATCGGGCTGCTGACGGTCTGGCTGCATCTGCCCTTTACCTTCGTGATCGTCTATGCGGCACGCCTCGCSATCCCCGCCGAGCTYTACGARGCSGCKCGGATCGAYGGMGCMACGCGCTGGCAGGCYTTCCGGCRKGTGACRCTGCCRCTGCTSGSSCCGGCSATGCTGATCGCSCTGCTSTTCCGCTACATCTTCGCCTTCCGCCTGTTCTCGGAGGCSTGGCTKCTGACCAAGGGCGGMCCGGCSCGCTCGACCGARGTSGTGGCGATCTATCTCTATCAGGAGGCCTTCAGCTTCAACGCGTTCGGCCCGGCCGCAGCAACCGCCTGGATCATGGTGCTGGCCTCGCTGCTGCTCGCCGGCGCCTATGTCTTCCTGCTCAAGCGCGGAGGCGTCGCCCATGCGCACTGAGCGGCTTCTGATCGGGCTGGGCAAGGCGCTCGCCGTCGCGGCGATCCTGTTCTGGTCGCTGTTCCCGATCCTGTTCATCGCGATGTCCTCGCTGAAGCCCGGCCAGGACATCTTCGCGGTGCCGCCGAAATGGCTGTTCACCCCGACCTTCAAGCACTACGCCGAGCTCTGGCGCTCCTGGGGCGTGTTCTTCGAGGGGCTGCTCAACAGCCTGCTGATCACGGTGGGCGCGACGCTGCTCGCCATCGTCGCCAGCGCCTGCGCCGGTTACGTCTATTCACGCAATTCCGGCCGCTGGCTCGGCGCGAGCCTGCTCGGGCTCATCATCGTCAGGCTGATCCCGCCGATCGTGGTGACGCTGCCGCTCTTCCCGATCGTGAACTGGCTCGGGCTCAGCGACACCCATCTCGTGCTGATCCTGCTCTACGCGACCTTCTTCGTCTCGCTGGGTACGGTGCTGATGCGCACCTTCATGGACCAGATCCCGYGCGAGCTGGACGAGGCCGCCGCGATGGACGGCGCCAGCCGCATGACCATCCTGCGCAAGGTCATCGCCCCGCTGGCGATGCCGGGCGTGCTCGCCGTCGCGGTCTTCGTGATCGTGTTCTCGTGGAACGAGTTCCTCTTCGCCTTCATCTTCACGGCGACCAAGGCCAAGACCGCCCCGCTCGTGATCTCCGAGATGATCGGCTCCATCGACGGCGTCGACTGGGGGATTCTCTTCGCCGCCGCGACGGTGCAGCTCGTGCCCGTCCTCATCTTCGTCGTCTTCATGAACCGCTACCTCGTGGCCGGCCTCACCGCCGGTTCGACGAAGGGGTAGCCAACTACAAAGAGGGAGGAAAAAATGCCGAACAAGTCCGAAACCAAGCTCACCCGCCGAGCCTTCGTCGCCGGAGCCACAGGCGCAGCCGCCGCGCTCGCGGTCGGACCGGTGCTCGCCGCGGGCAAGACGCTGAACGTCCTCAGCCACAAGGTCCACCAGACTGTGCTCGGCAGCGGCGATGGCGACCTGATGGCCGGCTGGCGCAAGGCCAACGACGCCGAGATCGCCTTCACCACCTTCGATTCCAATCCGCTGCAGGACCGCCTCTTCCGCGAGGCCAGCCTGAAGGAGACCGAGTACGGCGTCGGTTATCTCATCGACAACCGGCCGACCTCCCAGATCGCCGCCCTGTTCGAGCCGCTCGGCCCCTATCAGGACAAGGACGCGATCGAGGACTTCGGCRATATCGCGCCCGGCCTTGTCCAGGGCATGACCGTCGACGGCAAGCTGATCGGAATCCCGGTCCGCCACGYGACGCAAGGCCTGTTCTACAACGAGGCGCTGCTGGAGGAGGCCGGCATCTCCGCCCCGCCGGCGACACTGGAAGAGCTGATCGAGCAGGCGAAGAAGACGACTTTCACTTCCAAGGCCGGCACGCCTGTTACCGGCATGGTGCTGGCGAGCGACCTCGCCGTCTTCCCCGTGATGTTCGCCCGCGCCTATGGCGGCGATTTCATCAGCCCCGATCTCAAGCTGGTGCCGAACCGCGAGGCGCTGGAGCAGGGGCTAGGCGCTCTGCGCGGTATGTTCGAAAGCGGCAGCCTGCCGCGCAGCTACGCCACCACCAAGAACGACGACCAGGTCACCTGGCTGCAGCAGGGCCGCGCCGCCTTCACCGTGCTGCCCTTCGCGCGCGGCGCGCAGCTCAACAATGCCGAGCAGAGCAAATTCCCCGGCAAGATCAAGGCCGTCCCCTTCCCCGGCTCCAAGGCGATCCAGGGCAAGATGCCGATGGCTTCCGTCGTCGAGGCCTGGGCGATGTCGATCCCGAAGAACGCCAAGGACAAGGCGCTGGCCTGGAGCTTCATCAAGGAGGTCTCCAGCAAGCGCGTGACGCTCGGCATGGCGCTGAACGGCAACGGCCCGGTGCGCGTCTCGACCTATGCCGACGAAAAGCTGAAGGCCGGCAATGCGCTCGCCGCGGTCGAGGCCAAGGTGCTGGCGACGGCCCGCGGCGCCTTCCCGCCCTTCCCGGAGGCCGCCCGCGCCCAGGCGACCTTCCTGGAGGAGGTCCAGCTCGCCGTGCTCGGCCGCAAGCCGGTCAAGGACGCCGTCTCCGCCATCATCGAACGCGTCAAGCCGATGATGCCGGCCTGATCGCAATCTCCGCCTGCGGGGCCGGCCCGCAGGCCTTCTCCATTCGTTGCACCCTGAAGGATTTTCGCCATGTCGACCGCCGCGACCCGCTTCATCGAGGAGCCGGCSCGCTCCATCCCCGTYTCMGCCGAWTATGACGTGCTCGTCGTCGGCGGCGGCCCATCGGGCCTCACGGCCGCGCTCGCTGCCGCCGAGGACGGCCTGCGCGTCGGGCTGATCGAGAGCCGCAGCTTCGTCGGCGGCAACATGACGATCGRCCTGCCGGTGCTCGGYTTYYTSGGCCAGAAGGGCAACCAGATCATCGACGGACTSCCGCAGAAATTCATCGARCGCCTGCGYMRKGARCGSSAKGGCGCGAGYGAGCAYCGSCCCTGCCCGCTGCATATGGGCATCACGCTGGTCGAGCCCGAGGCGGTAAAGACGGTGGCGCTGGAGATGCTGACCGAAGCCGGCGTCGACGTGCTGTTCTACACCTTCTTCGCTGGCGCCCTGGTCGAGAACGACACGATCCGCGGCGTGATCACCGAGAGCAAGAGCGGCCGCACCGCCATCCTCGCCAAGGTCGTGATTGATTGCAGCGGCGATGCCGACGTCGCCTACAGCGCCGGCGTGCCGACCGAGAAGGGCAACGAGCATGGCGGCATGCAGCCGCCGACATTGATGTTCTGCCTCGCCGGCGTCGACACCGATGCGCTGCGCCTCTCGATTGCCAACGCTCCGCCGGCGGCGCGCACCTACCTCACCGACTTCATTCCCGCCGAATATTTCGGCCAGAACCACCAGTTCATCGTTGTCGGCATGCGCGAATTGATGGCCAAGGCCAAGGCCGAGCGCGGCCTGCAGATCCCGAACGAGCGCACCATCATCATCACCGGCCTGAAGAAGGGCGAGGTCTGGATCAACATGACCCGCGTCAAGGGCACGGATGGWACCRACGCCCGCAGCCTGACCAAGGGCGAGATCGAGGGCCGCGCCCAGATCGACGACATCGTCACCTATCTCGTCAATTACGTGCCGGGCTTCGAGAACGCCTATTTCACCAAGACGGCGCCCTTCCTCGGCATCCGCGAGACGCGCCGTATCCGCGGCCAATACGTAATGACGCAAGAGGACGTGCTGGCCTGCACCCATTTCGACGATGCGATCGCGGTSGCGAGCTATCCGATCGATATTCACCGCCCGTCMGACGAYGGCTGCACGCTGATCTGGTGCGGCGACTGCTATGACATCCCGTATCGCTCGCTGGTGCCGCAGAAGATCGGCAACCTGCTCGTCGCCGGGCGCAGCATCTCCGCGACCCATGAGGCGATGGGCGCGATCCGCGTCATGGCGACCTGCATGGCGATGGGCGAGGCTGCCGGCCGAGCTGCCAAGATTTCGGTGCGCGGCAACCGCCCGCCGGCCGATATCGATGTGGGCGAACTGCGCCGCCAACAGCTCGATCACGGCGTCTATCTGCGCAATCCGGACGGCACCCGCGCCGGGCCGCCGAACCGCGCTGCGGCCTGATATGGCCGGGCATTTCATCGGCATCGATGTCGGCACCGGCAGCGTCCGGGCCGGCATCTTCGCTCCGAGCGGGCGCATGCTCGCGACCGCCAGGCGCGACATCGCGCTTTATCGCGACGGCCCCGACATCGCCGAGCAGTCGAGCGCGGATATCTGGCAGGCCGTCTGCGCCAGCGTGCGCGAGGTGTTGGCCGAGGCCAAGCTCGAGCCCGATGCCATCGCCGGTATCGGCTTCGATGCGACCTGCTCGCTGGTCGTGCTCGGGCCGGGCGGAAAACCGCTGCCGGTCGGCGCCCATGGCGATGCCGGCCGCGACATCATCGTCTGGATGGACCATCGCGCCATCGAGCAGGCCGAACGCATCAACGCGACGCGCCATCCGGTCCTCGCCTATGTCGGCGGCACGATCTCGCCGGAGATGGAAACGCCGAAACTGCTTTGGCTCAAGGAGAACCTGCCTGAGACCTATGATGCCGCCTGGCAGTTCTTCGACCTGCCGGATTTCCTGACCTGGCGCGCAACCGGCTCGCTCGCGCGCTCGACCTGCACGGTCACCTGCAAATGGACCTATCTCGCACATGAGGGGCGCTGGGACCCGAGCTATTTCCGCGGGGTCGGGCTCGACGACCTCGCCGATGACGGCTTCGCCCGGATCGGCACCGAAATCGTTCCGGGCGGCACGGCACTCGGCACCGGGCTCACCGAACAGGCCGCTGCCGAGCTCGGCCTGAAGCCCGGCACCGCCGTCGCCGCCGGACTGATCGATGCCCATGCCGGCGGTGTCGGCTCGGTCGGCGTACGCTCGCCGCACGGTTCGGCGCTGACCCGCATGGCCTATGTCTTCGGCACCTCGGCCTGCACCATGGCGAGCAGTGCCGAGCCGGTCTTTATCCCCGGCATCTGGGGCCCGTATTTCTCGGCGATGGCGCCAGGGCTCTGGCTCAGCGAGGGCGGGCAGTCGGGAGCCGGCGCGGCCATCGAGCAGCTCATCGGCTTCCACCCGGCAACGCCCGAGGCGCAACGTCTCGCCGAAGGCGAAGGGCTCTCCCTGCCCGACTGGCTCGCCGCTCAGGCGGTCCGGCATGCGGCCACGCCATCGAAAGCAGCCCTTCTCGCCGGCGAGATCATCGTCGTGCCCGACTTTCTCGGCAACCGTTCCCCCCATGCCGACCCGCAGGCGCGCGCCGTGATCGCCGGGCTCGGCATGGAACGCGACCTCGACGACCTCGTCGCGCTCTATGTCGCCGGCCTGACAGGGATCGGCTACGGCCTGCGCCAGATCATCGAAGCGAGCCGGGTCAAGGGCGCCACGATCGAGGCGATCGTGCTAAGCGGCGGCGCGGGACGCCATCCCCTGATCCGGCAATTGCTGGCCGATTGTTCCAAGTTACCACTGCTGGCGCCTGACGATGTCGACCCGGTCCTGCTCGGCTCCGCCATGCTCGCGGCCACAGCGGCGAAGACCTTCCCCAACCTTGGCGAGGCCATGACCCGGATGGCGCCGGGCGCCGCCGTCTTCACACCGGCTGGTGGCGAAATCGCTGATCTGCACGCTCGTCGCCTCGCCGCCTTCGAAACGCTGCAGGCGGCCGCCCGCACTGCCCGCGAGCTCATGCGGCCCGCGCGCCATCAAGCTCTGGAGACCTCGTCGTGACCCAAGACCTGACCGGAAAGACCGCCGCGATCACCGGCGCAGCCTCTGGGATCGGCCTCGCCTGCGCGAAAAGGCTTCTCGCGGCCGGCGCGCGCGTCGTGCTCGTCGATCGCGACGGCGAAGCCCTCGCACGGGCCTGCGCCTCGCTCGGGCCCGACGCGATCCCGCTGGTCGTCGACCTGACCGCCCCCGCCTCCGTTGCCGGCATGCTGCCGGCGATCCTCGACAAGGCCGGCCCGCTCGACATCTTCCATGCCAATGCCGGTTCCTATGTCGGCGGCCCGGTGAGCGAGGGCGATCCCGATGCCTGGGACCGTATGCTCCATCTCAACGTCAACGCGGTCTTTCGCAGCATCCATGCCGTGCTGCCACATATGATCGCGCGCAAGACCGGAGACATTCTCGTCACCAGTTCGGTGGCCGGCGTCGTTCCGGTGATATGGGAGCCGGTCTACACCGCCTCGAAACATGCGGTTCAGGCCTTCGTCCACACGCTTCGCCGCCAGGTCATCCCGCACGGCCTGCGGGTCGGCGCCGTGTTGCCCGGACCTGTCGTAACGGCGCTGATCGCGGACTGGCCGCAGGAGAAACTCGATGCCGAGCGCGCCCGTGGCGGCCTGATCGAGGCCGAAGAGGTGGCGGAAGCCGTGCATTTCATGCTGACCCGGCCCCGCAATGTCACGATCCGCGACCTCGTGATCCTGCCGCAAAGCACCGATCTCTAGCCGGAAACGGTCTTCGGTCGCAGCAGGCGAACAAGTACTTAAAATACAATTGTGTCATCAAACATTCATTTGTATTGTCCAAGGCAAAGCCGCTGCCCGGCGCTCGCGCCGGGATGAGACGGTCGCCCGATGAAGTGGCGAATTCCGGAGGGGACATGCAGCGTATCGTGCAGATTTCCGACACGCATCTGAGCCCGACCAAGCGGCATTTTGCCGATAATTGGGCTCCGCTGACCGAGTGGCTCGCCGCACAGGCGCCCGACCTCGTCATCCACACCGGCGACGTCACGGTCGATGGTGCGGATATCGACGAGGACATGCGCCATTGCCGCGCCCTACTCGATACGCTGGGCGTGCCCGTGTTGAGCATCCCCGGCAATCACGATGTCGGCGAGGCTTATCACCCGCATCAGCCGGTGAGCGATGCCCGCCTCGGGCGCTGGCGCCAGCATCTCGGCGAAGACTTCTGGGTCCATGACCTCGAAGACTGGCGATTGATCGGCCTCAATTCGATGCTGTTCGGCAGCGACGAGGCCGAGGAGGCCCGCCAGCTCGACTGGCTCGACCGTCAGATCGCAGAGGCGCGGGGCCGCCGGCTCGGCTGGTTCCTGCACCGCCCGCTCTTTATCGAGACGCCCGATGAGGGCGACATGGGCTACTGGAGCGTGCCGCCGCGGCCGCGCGCGCATCTGCTCGACCTCATCAGCCGTCACGAGGTCGCCTTCGTCGCCAGCGGCCACCTACACCGCGCGCATGACTTCACGATCGCCGGCACGCGCTACATCTGGGGGCCCTCATCCGGCTTCGTCGTCGGCCCCGAATTGCAGCCGGGCATGGCTGGTACGACGACGCTCGGTGCCGTCTCCTATGCGTTCGACGGACGGGATTTCTCCGCCGAGATCCACGAAATATCCGCGCTGAAGACGCTCTGGATCGACGACGTGATCCACGAGGTCTACCCGCCGCACGCCGCCTGAACGCCTCCCGGTCGCCAGCGGGCGCCGGGCCGAAACACGCCCAACGAAGAGCCCGCAGGGCCGCAGAAAGGCGAAGCCATGGCCAAGGTTACACTCTCCTCGGTCGCCAAATCCTTTGGATCGACGAAGGTGCTGGGCGGTGTCGATCTCGATATCGCCGATGGCGAGTTCCTGACGCTGGTCGGCCCGTCCGGCTGCGGAAAGTCGACCCTGATCCGGATCATCGCCGGCCTCGAGCACCAGGAT
>NZ_JBFRDQ010000171.1:0-8946 GCF_052113865.1 Allobosea sp. TAB14
GCGCCGGCTCGCCCATTCCCAGCCCTCATCCTGAGGAGCGCTCCAGGAGCGCGTCTCGAAGGATGTTTCAGGAAGCTCCGAGCCCTCTGGAGCATCCTTCGAGACGCAAGCCGCGCTTGTTCCTCAGGATGAGGGCTGGAAGCGGATTAGCCCTCGAGATCGACGTCGAGGATCGCCATGGTGAAGTTGAACGAGCGGTCGCCGTCCTCGTCGTCGACATGGATGATGCCGATATATTCCTCACCCAGATAGACCTCGGCCGAATCGGTCTTCTTCATCCGCGCCCGCACGGAGATGTTGGTGTTGCTGAAGGTCCGGCGCAGATAGTCCTGCAGCTTGGCGAGTTCTGTCTTGTCCACGGTCTGTGTCCCTTTCGATTGGGCGGGAGCGATGCCACGCCGGGCCGCACAGGGCAAGCAAAAGCCGGCATCGTTCCGTCGATCTTCCCCCCGCTTGCACCCCGGGCTGCGATCCTTAGCATGCGCCTCTCCCATCCTGAGGACGGATCGCATTCATGACGCCGTGGCTCCCTTCCGCCCTCGCCTATGTCGCGAGCTGGCTCGATTTCCAGCGCCGCCTGCACGACCAGCCGGGCGTGGCCATCGCCGTCGCGAACGGCGGCGAGATCGCGCTCGAGGCCGCCTTCGGCAGCGCCGATCTCGCGACCGGCGAAGCGCTGACGCCGCGCCACGGCTTCCGCATCGCGTCCCATTCCAAGAGCTTCACCGGTGCCGGCATCTTGCGCCTCGTCGAGGACGGCCGGCTGCGGCTCGACGACGCGGTCGGCTCCCTGATCGACGGCTTGCACCCCGACATCGCCGCCGTGACGATCGGCCAGGTGCTCTCCAACAGCGCCGGGCTGACGCGCGACGGGCCGGACAATGGCCAGTTCTTCGACCGCAAGCCCTATTGCGACAGGGCCGAACTTCTTGACGACCTCGCCGAGCCGCCGGTCTTTCCGGCCTCTCAGCGCTTCAAATATTCGAACCACGGCTTCGGCCTGCTCGGCCTCGTCATCGAATCCGTGACCGGCCTGAGCTACAGCGAATGGATCACCGACGAGGTCGTGGCGAAGGTCGGCCTCACCGAAACCAAGGCCGATATCGAGCTCTGGGGCCATAGGCCGATGGCGAAGGGCCATAGCGGCACGCAGCCCCTGGGTTACCGCGTCGTCATCCCCGGCGACAATCCCGGCCGGGCCATGGTTTCGGCAGCGGGCTTCGTCGCCACCGCCGCCGATGTCGCCCGCTATTTCGCCCAGCTCTCGCCGCAGGCCGAAACCAGCATCCTCACCCCCTTGAGCCGCCGCGAGATGACGCGACGGCTCTGGCCGGACGACGAGGCGAGCCTCGGCCGCCATTATGGGCTCGGCACCATCTCGGGCGGCGAAGGCGCCTGGCGCTGGTTCGGCCATTCCGGCGGCTTCCAGGGCTTCATCACCCGCACCTGCGTCTTCCCTGCGCAGGACCTGACGGTGTCCGTCCTGACCAACGCCATCGACGGGCTCGCCCACCCCTGGCTCGACGGCGTCGTCCACATCCTGAAAACCTTCTCCGAGCGCGGCGCGCCGCCGGCCGGGACCGAAGACTGGAATCGCCGGGGCTGGTGCATCTGGGGCGCGGGCGATCTGGTGCCAGTGTCCGACCGCGTCCTCATCGCCAACCCCGCGCTGTTCACCCCCTTCCTCGACGCCGGCGAGATCACGCTCGATACGCCGGATCACGGCCGCATCATCCGCGCCTCCGGCTTCAACAGCCCGGGCGAACCGGCCAGGCTGATGCGGGACGAGGCCGGCGCGGCGCAGTCGGTCTGGCTCGGCGGCGGCCGCTTCGTCGGCGAGGAGGATATGAAGGTCGAGATGCTCGCCCGCTATGTCGAGAAGGCGGCCGGCTGACGCCGTTGCGACGCACACCGATCCATACGGGGTAGCCGGAACCGGGTGCTCCGCCATGCATTCGCCGCCTTTCGCGCCGCAAACTTGCGGGTGAGGGCTGGCCGATGCGCTTGATCGCTTCATTCGCCATGGTGGCTATCCTGGCTGTGGGAGCGGCGCCGGCGCTTTCGCATCAGGCCCCAACTGGCTGGGACTATCCGTTCTACTGCTGCTCCGGCGCGGACTGCGCCCCGATCGCGGCCGAGACCGTGCGCGAAGGCCATGGAGGCTTCATCGTCACCGTCGCGCCCGGCACGCACCCGATGTGGCCGACCGAACGGCGCCAGCCGTTGATCCTCGAAATCCCCTATGACAAGGCCAAGGAATCGCCCGACGGCCATTTTCATCTCTGCATCGACGATGCCGGAGATCTGCTCTGCTTCTTCGCCCCGGCCGGCAGTTCCTGACGCGGACGACGCGCTACAGCATCGGACCGAAAATTGTATTCGGTCCGATGCTGTAGCTCTTTGTTTTTACATCGGCTTTTCCCGAAAACCGCGTGCCACTTTTCGGGCCGATGCTCTAAGCCATGCGGCTCGTCCGGGAGGGAGACCGCTTGGCGCTTTCCCTCGCCGCCCTGTAAGAGGCTGCGACGCCACCCGGACAAGCCGCCCGACGATGACCGCCCTCGACGACCTCCTCACCCTGCGCGATCTGCTGCGCTATGCCGTCTCGCGCTTCAACGCGGCGGGGCTGAGCTTCGGCCATGGCACCACCAACGCGCTCGACGAAGCCGCCTTCCTGCTCCTGGAGGCGCTCAAGCTGCCGGTCGACGACATCAATCCCTGGCTCGATGCGCGCCTGACCCGCAGCGAGCGAGCGCGCCTGCTGGACCTGATCGAGGCGCGGGTCACCACGCGCAAGCCCGCGCCCTATCTCGTCGGGCGCGCCTATATCCACGGCCTCGGCTTCCGGGTCGATGAGCGCGTCATCGTCCCGCGCTCCTATATCGGCGAGCTCCTGATGCGTGGCGTGCTCGAATCGGAAGGGCTCGGCCTCGTCCCGGAGCCGGAAGCCGTCGATCGCGTGCTCGACCTCTGCACGGGCTCCGCCTGCCTCGCCATCATCGCCGCCGGGCGCTTTCCCAATGCCGAGGTCGATGCCGTCGAACTCTCGCCGGACGCGCTCGATGTCGCCCGCCTCAATGTCGCCGATTACGATCTCGGCGATCGCGTCCATCTGCTCGAGGGCGATCTCTTCGCCCCGCTCGATGGTCAGCGTTACGACCTCATCATCGCCAACCCGCCCTATGTCACCGCCGAGGAGGTCGCCGCCTTCCCGCCGGAATATGCGAGCGAGCCGCAGATGGCCCATATCGCTGGCAACGACGGGCTCGACCTCGTGCACCGCATTCTGGCGCAGGCCCGCGCCCACTTGAATCCGGGCGGCGCGCTCCTCTGCGAGGTCGGCACCGGGCGCGAGGCGCTCGAAGCCGCATACGACCTGCCCTTCACCTGGCTCGACACCGAGGAGAGCGAGGCGGAAGTCTTCTGGATCGGCGAGGCGGATCTGCCGGGCTGAACGGCAGAGCCGAGGCAAGCGCGCTACGCTTGAGCCCGAACCCTATTGACTGCAACAGAGCGTCATTCTCGGGCGGAGCGAAGCGCAGACCCGAGAATCTCTCGCGAGAAGGGACTTCCGAGCCTCTCGGTCACGAGATGCTCGGGTCAAGCCCGAGCATGACGATGCGGTCGTTCAGCGCATGAAATGCAGCTCGCGGAAACGGCCGCGGAACGCCGTCACGTCCTTCGCCACCGCCTCGGCCGGACGCGAGCCGTTCAACCCCTCGGCGATATAACCCGCCAGCTCCGGCATGTCGGCGGCCGTCATGCCAAAGCGCACGATCTCCGGCGTGCCGAGCCTGAGCCCGTTCACATCGCCCTCCACCGCCGGCAGCGGCAGGCCGATGCCGCAGGACAGGATATTGACCGCGCGAAGCCGCTTCGCTGCCGCCTGCCCACCGCCATAGGGCGCGGCTTCGATGGCGAACTGATGCGAGGTCGTCATGCCCCGGTCGCGGGCGAAGACCGGCACCTGCCGCTCTGACAGAGCCTCGGCCAAGGCCTTCGCTGTCTTGGCCATCTCCTGCGCATAGGCGCGGCCATGCGCCTTCCAATCGAGGAGCGAGACGGCCAGCGACGCCGACTTGGCTGCATCGAAATTGGCGGTGAGGCCGGGATAGGCGATGGCGTCGAGCTTTTTGGCGATCTCCGCATCGTTGGTGACGATCAACCCTGAAGGCGGCCCGCCGAGGCTCTTATAGGTGCTCATCGTCATCAGATGAGCACCCTCCTCCAGCGGCTGCTGCCAGCCATGGCCGGCGATCATGCCGGACATATGCGCCGCGTCGAACAGCACGAGCGCTCCGACCTCGTCGGCGATGGTGCGGATCTCGCGGATCGGATGCGGGAAGAGATTGAGGCTGCCGCCGATCGAGATCAGCTTCGGCCGGAGCCTGAGCGCATCCGCGCGCAGCTTTTCGACATCGACCGTGTACTTCACCGGATCGATCGGCGCCGGATGCGTGACGATGCCGTAGAGCCCGGCCGCGCCCGCGCCGTGATGGGTGACATGCCCGCCGATCTCGCCCGGCGGCGCGATGATGCAGTCGCCCGCCTTCGCCGCGACCATGAAGGCATAGAGATTGGCGATGGCGCCGGAGGGCACGCGGATCTCCGCATATGTCGCGCCGAAAACCTCGGCTGCGAGCTCGGCCGCGATCACCTCGATCTGCTCGATCGCCTCCAGCCCCATCTCGTATTTGTCGCCGGGATAGCCGAGCGAGGGCCGCGCCCCGATCCCCGCCGAGAGCAGCGCCTCGGCCTTCGGGTTCATGACATTGGTGGCCGGGTTGAGATTGACGCAATCGCGCTCGTGGATGGCGCGRTTCTCGGCGGTCAGCGCCGTAATCCTGTCCGCGATGGCATCGAGCGGCTGGCCCGCCGTCTCGCCGGCGATCCGCTGGATATAGTCCTCGCTCGCCTGCGGCACCCAATCGCGCCTGCCCAGAGCCGTCATGCCCCATCCTCCACTTCAGCGATTGTTGTCCCGGTGCCTGTTTGGGACCTGAGCCATCTCATCGGTTTGCCGCGTCGCGCGCAAATGAGTATTCATGGCCAGGAGGATGAGGAAATCTCAGCCTCGACCCGGAGCTTCCCCTTGCCCGTCAAGCCGCCGCGCCCGCGCCTGCCCCCGCTCACCGCCTTGCGGGCCTTCGAGGCGGCTGCGCGGCTGGAAAGCTTCGCCAAGGCGGCGGAGGAAATCGGCGTCACGGCCGGCGCGATCACCCAGCAGATCCGGCAGCTCGAAACCGGGCTCGGCTTCCCGCTGTTTCGCCGGCTGCCGCAAGGCGTCGCCCTGACGGACGCGGCGCGCGAGGCGCTGCCCAGGCTGACACGCGGCTTCGACATGCTCGGCCAGGCGGTGCAGGCCCTGCGCGAAGCGCAGCCGCACCGGCCGCTCGCCATCGCCGCCCTGCCCTGCATCGCCCAGCTCTGGCTCTCGCCGCGTCTGGGCCGGTTGCAGCAGGCTTTTCCGGAACTGCAGGTTTCCGTCGCGGCCATGGAGGAGCCGCCGGACCCGCGACGGGACCCCTATGATCTCTCGCTGTTCTATCGGGACACCGTCGCGGAGCCGGCCGCGATCCAGATCGGCCCCGACGCGATCCTGCCCGTCTGCACGCCCGCGCTGGCCGGCCGGCTGGCTTCACCCGCCGATCTGGCGCGGCAGACCCTGCTGCACGATGCCGTCTGGCGCGGCGACTGGGCGCGCTGGCTCGGCTTCGCCGCGCCGGAGGTCAAGGTCGATGCAGGGCGCGGGCCGGCCTTCTCGCTCTATGCCCTGGCGCTGGATGCGGCGCTCTCGGGCTCCGGCGTGCTCATGGGCCGGATGAGTCTCGTCGCACCCCTTCTGGCCGCTGGCCGGCTGGCTGCGCCCTTCCGGCAGGCCATGCCGACGCCGGACAGGCTCACCTTGAGTCCAGCCACAGGCTCCGGTGCGCATGCGCGCCGGGTCGAGATCATGGAATGGCTTGCCGCCTCGGCGGGCGAAGCGGCTCAGATATAGGCGCCGCAATCGCCGCCAAGAATCTGGTCCATCGAGCGCGACGGCTCGGCGCAGCCGGCCTCGCCGACGACCTTGGCCGGCACGCCCGCCACCGTCTTGTTGCGCGGCACCGGCTGGAGCACGACCGAACCGGCCGCGACGCGGCTGCACTGGCCGACCTCGATATTGCCGAGGATCTTGGCGCCGGCGCCGATCAGCACGCCCTTGCGGATCTTGGGATGCCGATCACCGCCCTGCTTGCCCGTGCCGCCGAGCGTGACGCCGTGCAGCATCGAGACATTGTCCTCGATCACCGCCGTCTCGCCGACGACGAGCCCGGTCGCATGGTCGAGGAAGACGCCCTTGCCGATCCGGGCAGCCGGGTTGATGTCGGTCTGGAACACTTCGGAGGAGCGCGCCTGAAGATAGAGCGCGAAATCGCGCCGGTCCCGCATCCACAGCCAATGCGCCAGCCGGTGGCATTGCAGAGCGTGGAAGCCCTTGAAGAACAGCACCGGCTCCAGCACGCGGTAGCAGGCCGGATCGCGGTCGAGCACGGCCATCACATCGGCGCGCATGCCGATGCCGATCGTCTCGTCGCTCGCCATCGCCTCGGCGAAGCCCTGCTCGATCAGGTCGGCCGTCACGGCCGGATGGCCGAGCCGGGCTGCGACGCGATGCGCGACGGCGCCTTCGAAGCTCGGCTGGTTCAGCACCGAGGCGACGATGAGCGTGCCGAGCGCCGGCTCGGCGGCGACGGCGGCCTCGGCCTCGCGGCGCAGGCGCGACCAGACGGGATCGACCCGGTCGAGGCCGCTGGCGGCATCGCGGATATCTACGGCGGAGTGCCCTGACGGCATGATCGTTCTCCGGGAATAACCGTTCGGCAGAAGCCTAGACTAGCACCAGGAAGGGGCCAGAGGCCAAAGGCAAACGCAGAGCGGGGTTGAATCAATATGGAAGGCAGCGGAATCAGCGCGTGAACCGTTTTTGACAACACATTGGTTTCGCCCGCATTTCGGAGGAACCTGCTCGCACGCCGTCCATCTCACAACCGCGCGAGGAAGTCGAGCACGGCCTGCTTGTGGCTCTTGTCGCCCACCGCGAGATTGTGGTCTCGCCCGACGATATCGAAGGACTCGGCACCGGGAATGAGCTTCGCCAGCTCCGGGCCGGAGCCTGAGACGTCGTCCTTCGTGCCGACGCTGATCAGGGTGGGCACCGAAATCTGGCCGACCTGCCCGGCCGTCAGCGTCTGGCGCGAGCCGCGGATGCAGGCGGCCAGCGCCTTGAGGTCGCTCTTGGTCTGTTCGGCGAAGGCGCGGAACATGCGCTGCATCGGATCGGTCAGGGTAGCGAGCGACGGCGCCTCCATCGCATCGGCGATGCCGATCGGCAGCCCCACCCCTTCGACCAGATGGATGCCGAGCCCGCCGAGCAGCAGCGCATTCAGCCGCTGCGGATGCGCCAGCGCCAGATGCGCCGAGATGCGCGCGCCCATCGAATAGCCCATCACCGCCGCGCGCGGGATGTCGAGATGGTCCATCAGCCGGCGCACATCCTCGGCCATGATCTGCGAGGAATAGGCCGCCGGGTCGTAGAGCTTCTCGCTTTCGCCATGGCCGCGATCGTCGAGGGCGACGACGCGGTAGCCGGCATGGGTCAGCGTCTTCGTCCACTGGGTGTTGACCCAGTTGATGACATGGCTCGAGGCGAAGCCGTGGACGAGCACCACCGTCTCGTGCTTCGGCACATCGCCGGTCGGCGCGAGGTCGACATAGGCGATCCGCACGCCGTCGGAGGAAAAGCTCTGCATGGGTTCCGTCATGGAGGTCCGTTCGACTGTCGCCTTCCCTGCCATGCCCAAGCCACTTTGGGTAGCCGCCAGCGCGCCGCTTGCTTATGAACGACGGCCATGACCGAGCCTGCTGCAACCGCTTCGCCCGCGCCGACCCCGGCCTCCCTATCGAAGGGCGGCCGAATCCAGCTCGTCGATCTGGCGCGTGGCATCGCGCTGCTGGCGATGTTCATCTTCCATTTCGCCTATGATCTGTCGAATTTCGGGCTGATCGAGACCGATATCGCCTTCGAGCCGGGCTGGCGGCTGTTCGCACGCTGCATCGCCGGCTCCTTCCTGGTCGTGGTCGGCGTCAGCCTCGTGCTGGCGACGCGCAAGGGGCTGAATCGCAACGCCTTTCTGAAACGCCTGGCCATGGTCGCCGCGGCTGCCGCTCTCGTGACCGTCGGCACCTTCTTCGCGATGCGCGAGAACTTCATCTTCTTCGGCATCCTGCACCATGTCGCGGTCGCGAGCGTGCTCGCCCTGCCGTTCCTGCGCCTGCCGGTGCTCCTCGTCATCCTCGCCGCGGCGCTCGCCTTCGCCCTGCCCGCCTTCGTCGCGAGCCCCCTGCTCGACCAGCCCTGGACGGTCTGGCTCGGCTTCTCRCATGCGCCGWTCCAGACGGCCGATTTCGTCCCGGTCTTCCCCTGGTTCGGCTGCGTGCTCACCGGCATCGCGCTGGCGCGTCTCGTCCTGCCCCGCCTCGACGGGACGGCCGCCGCGAGCTGGCGGCCACGCTCGTGGCCAACCCGAATCATCTGCTGGGGCGGCCGCCATAGCCTGCTGGTCTATCTCGTCCACCAGCCGGTCTTCATCGGGCTGATCATGCTGGCGACGCAGATCGCCCCGCCGCTCTCGCCGGATGAGCGCGCCTTCCGGGCCGAATGCCAGCGAAGCTGCGCGGGGCCCTCGAACTCGCAACAGATCTGCCGGGAGGTCTGCGCCTGCACCGTGGACGGCCTCAAGCGCGAGAACCTCTGGCAGAAGGCGCTCAGCGATACGCTGTCCTCCGAGGAAAGCACCCGCATGACCCGCCTCGCCCAAGCCTGCCTGCGCGGTCCGTAAGGCGAAACGCGCCGGTTTCGCAGCCTAAACAGGCTCTGGCATCTCGCGCCCTGTCGGGATAGGT
>NZ_JBFRDQ010000172.1:0-17504 GCF_052113865.1 Allobosea sp. TAB14
GCCAAAGGTCAATCTGTTGAAGCCGAGCGCGATGGTGCTGTCGGCGACACCGGACAAGGAACCGATAGTCCGGTCACCGCCTGCGAGGCTGATGTCGAAAGTGGCACCGGCCCCGGCAAGCGAGACAGCGGAGATTGCAGACAGGCTGCCGCCCGCGCCGAGCGCCAGCGTGCCGGTATTGATCGTCGTCCCCCCGACATAGATGTTCGCACCGGTCAGCGTCTGCGTGCCCGCGCCCTGCTTGACGACGCCACCGGTGCCGCCGATCGAGCCACCGAAGGTAGCAGGCCCGTTATCGCCGAGGGTCAGCGTGTTGGCGCCGAGCGCGACGCTGGTGCCCGCAGCGCCTGTCAAAGCCCCGATCATCTGGTTTGCACCCGATCCGCTGATGTCGAAAACCGCGCCCGCGCCGAACAGGTTGACACCGCTGGTCGCGGCAAGGCTACCGCCCGGCCCCAGCGCCAGGGTGCCGGCATTGATCAGGGTGCCGCCGGTGTAAGTATTGACCGCCGAAAGCGTCAGCGTGCCCGTGCCCTGCTTGACCAGGCCATCCGTGCCGGACAATGCGGGGGCGAGGCCGATATTGTACGCCTGCGTGTCGATCGTGCTGCTTCCCGAAAGACGCACATCGGTCGGCCCGAAGTTTGCGATAAAGTTGCTGTTGTCCCGCGTGGCCCGAAGCACCCCACCTTGGAGATTGAAGATGCCGGTTCCGTCGCTTTTCTGAACGCTGCCGGTTTCAAGCACGCCGCCCGCGCCGAGGTTCAGCGTGCCCGAGGCCCTTGCCGTCGAATCGCCCAGCACTAAGTTGGTGGTAACGACAGTGCCCCCGCTGTCGATGGTCAGTGCACCGGGGCCGTTGACGCCGACCCGGAGTTCGTTGTTCGTCCAGGTCGAACCCGAACCCGATACCGTGACGGCGCCAGAGGCGACGGTAGAGTTCACCAGAACGTAGCCGATCATGCTGTAACCGCTGGAGACCTTGCCGCCACCTTGAATGGTGAGCGTGCCGACGCCGCCAGCGCCGACATACAGGACACCGGCATTCGTCCAGGTGGAGCCCGGGCCGGACACCGTGACAGAGCCAACGCTTCCTACGCCGTAGCCGACCCCACCATTGAGGTTGGACGCCTTGCCGCCGTTCTGAATGGTGAGCGTACCATTACTGGTCTCGCTGCCGCCGACATAGAGGTTACCGCTATTCGTCCAGGTGGAGCCCGGGCCGGACACCGTGACAGAGCCAACGCTTCCTACCCCGTAGCCGATTACGCCTTCGACGTTGGATAGCGTGCCGCCGTTCTGAATGACGAGATCGCCGGGATTGGACCAGCCAAAGGTCAAGTTGCCGAAAATCGTCACGGTGCTCGTATTGAGGAAAACGCCCATATCCGTGATGACTTGGGTGATGGCCGGCGTTGCGCCATCGATGACGTTCCCCCTCAGACTGATATCGTCAGCCCACCCACGCTCCGCCGGGACGAGCAGCAGGACGCCTGTGCTCGCCAAGGAAATCTTTTTGGATAGCCGTCTGCCTAGCGGGGCAGGGGGCATGATAGAACCAGTGCGGCGGACATGCTTCACATCGCTTTCCTGACGGCGAGCGCCATGCTGCCGAGCAACAGCGCGGTCCGCCCACCGCGCCGACTCGCACCAAGCCGCAATGCCGCTGCTCCAGCAGCTTCCCCTTTCCGAGACGAGGCGAGAACGGCAGACGGTGTCTCGGCGACAAGCGCAGATCTCACGAAATCCCCCTGGACGGCCACACAACCTGCAGGTGGACCTGCAGCGGTTTCCTCGTCGCGCCGCCGCTCGCGACCGCCGAGTGTGTTGCTAATATCTCAGGTGAATCGCGGCTCGCCCACTACCCGAACGGGTATGGCCCGCGTCATGCGACGCGGAAGATGCAGGCTTTCACTTTAACGCATACCCCACCGATCGCCGTTAGAGCATGATCGCCAGACGCGCTCGCCTGGAGAACTGGGCGCGACGAGCCGAGGAACCATGGACGGCGACCTTAGAAACGAGATCATTGCTCTCTATGAAGCCCAGCCGGACCTGCTCAGCCTGCCCGGTCTTGTCTTCGCCAGTGTCGGCCGCCTGATCGACGCCGAGGTGGTGAGCTTTTCGGAGTTCCACCAACCAAGCCGGGACTTCCGTTCGATGATCTCCGTGGAGGACGATCCCGAGCGTCGCAGCCAGGCCATGCAGGCCTTCGCCCGCCACATGCATTCGCATCCGTTCTGGCAATATGATCCTGGCTTCTTCGGCGAGCGGGCTCTGCGTGAATCGGATTTCTTCTCGGAGGAGGAGTTCCTGGCGCTACCCATCGCCCGAGAGGTGTTCCTGCCGTCCGGTGCGCGCCACATCATGGCGGTCGTCCTGGCGCATGAGCACTACGTGGTAACCATCGCCGGCCACCGCGTCCTGGGTCGACCGCCCTTTGGGGACGAGGAGCGGGACAGGCTGGAAGCCTTCCGCGCGCATGTGCTGCGCAGCTATCGGCAGGCGCAGGAACGCACGCTCGCCAAACTCACGCCAGGCGAGCGGCTGCGGCTCGCCTTCCCCGAACTGACTCCCCGGCAGCTTGAGGTCGCGGCCTTGATCGCGTCGGGCAAGTCGAACGAGGAGATCGCGATCATTCTCGGTACGGGCATCAACGCGGTCAAAGCCCACATCAAGGCGATCTACGGCAAGGTCGACTCGGACAACCGCCGTGCGATGGCAGCCATCGCCCATACCGTGTCCCCATTCGCGAAGCTGCCGCCCCTCTGGAAGCTTGGTCTGGAAGCCTGGAGTGGCCGGGTAAGATAGCAAGAAGGCACGCTGTCGGAAGGCAAATACTCGGGACGGCGGCTAAAACTAAAGCTCTCCGCCCGTTGCCGTAATTCGACTGCCCGAAAGCGGACGATGTGGGCGTCAGCAATGGGGCCAGTTCCGGTTATCCGGCTGTCGGCCTTCGCAGAGCGCCGGAAGCAGACATTTTAGCCTGACATGCACGAGTCAGTGATGAAGCTCGTCGTCTTCGACCTCCTCGACATCCGTCATTCGAGCCCCAGCGGAGGCGCTGTTAAATCGCTCGATGTCCCGTACGAAGGTAACGGCAGAAGCCCAAGCTGCTGATCGATCTTSCGCCGCAWGCGCTGCYTCGTTTCTGAGACGTACCAARARGCCTGCCAAGACGTCCTCGATCGCGTCCCAATCGGCGTCGGCGAGCAATCGGTCGAGACARTCCGTTCCAYGACGACGATGCGCAGCWTCRTACAGTCGGTCGATTGCTGACAGATAAGATCTTCGCGTCGAACGYGCGAGYGAYCCYTTGAGGATATCGAGCCAAATCAACGCCCAGAATCTCGGGACACCAGAGCGTCGCACGCCGACGGTGCCTCTAAGACTTGGTGGGATGATCGCCGATCTCAGGGTCGCAGCAGGCATATCGGTAATCCCAATGCCTTTGCCATTGCTGTTGAATCTGTGAGACCGACGTCAGTTGCGCAATCGGCCAGTCTGGGTTTTTGCACAKCATTTTGCGATCAGTGCTTTTTGAACCGCCRAGGCCGAATGCTGCGCAAYCCTGACCAGCTGCGCATTCGGCCTCGGCTTGCGTCGCGCWCGATATTCCCGCGAAACGGGCTGCTTCTGCAACACGCCAAACCGCTCGTTAYCCGCAAGCGCCGTTGCGCAGAAAACGGCGGTTTGCGCGCAGAATGCAACACGTTCCAAACCGCTYMTGRGTTCCATAATATGTCTTATGCGAATCATAGATACGCACCCCGACGACGCTTCATGGCAGATCGTCGAGCCCTGCCCGTCGGTGACTCAGACGATCTCTCCGGTCTCGGATCGCTCTCCGGCGCCCATCCGCCGATAGGCGAAGTATCGCCCTTCAGGAACATCGTCCGGCAGCGGCTCCGGCCTTAGTGCCGGATGATCGAGCGCCCAGCCGCTGACGACCAGAGCGGCGGGCGCCGCCAGTGCGGCGACCTCCGCCGGCAGCCAGCTCAAGGCCACCGCATCGCGCTCGGGCACCCCGGTCGTGACATCGATATGGATCAGGACGGCGCTCGCTCCATGTTGGGCGGCGAAAGCCGGCAAGGTCTCGGCCATGTCGCCGATGACGAGCAGTTGCGCCGGCGGCATCGATTGCGGATGGGCCTTGGGGTCGCGCTCGAAGACGTGAATCGCACGGCCCGGCAGGCGTTCGCGCAGATGGTCATAGGTTCGTCCGTTGCCGAGGCCCAGCTCGAGCACGAGCCCGTCCCGGCCAACGGTCTGCGCCGCCGCCCAGTCGAGCACGCTCCGCTGGGCTTCGAGACGACGGATGAAGCTGTCGAGCCGGCTCATGCGGAGGCCCCGCCACCCAACCCGCATGCGGAACACCGCACCGATCCGCGTGCCGTCATGGCCGATCCCTTCATCCTATTGAGCATTGCCAAGGCGTCGACGACGCGGCCCTATAGTCGCGCAGGCGGCACGCACAAGACGAGCCTCGCTTCAGCGGCCGAGAAGAGCCGCCTTTCCGGGAGAGAAACAGAGATGATGACGAAACGATACCTGCTGATGGCTGCCGCTGCGGTTTCGCTGACGGCCCTGTCCATGCCTGCTCATGCCCAAAGCTGGCCGACGAGGCCGATCACCTTCATCGTACCCTTCCCGGCCGGCGGCGGCACCGACGCGTTCGCCCGGCCCCTGGGCGCGCAACTCGACCAGCAGCTCGGCCAGCGCATCGTCATCGAGAACCGCGGCGGAGCCGGCGGCACGGTCGGTGCTTCCGCCGCGTCGAAGGCGGCGCCGGACGGCTACACCTTCTTCGTCGGCGCGGCCCATCACGCCATCGCGCCGGCGCTCTATCCCAAGCTCGACTACGACATCCAGCGAGATTTCATCCCGATCGCGGTCATTGYCCAGCCACCGCAGGTCATCGTCGTGAATCCGGGCAAGGTCCAGGCGAAGACGGTGGCCGAGCTAGTGGACTACGCCCGCAAGAACCCGGAAAAGCTGAACTATGCCTCCGCCGGCAACGGCACGACGCACCATCTCGCCGGTGAGCTCTTCCAGATCTCGACCAAGACGAAGCTGACCCATGTGCCCTATCGCGGCGCCGGACCGGCGCTTCAGGATACGGTCGCCGGACAGGTCGACTTGCTGTTCGACGGGCTCGGCTCCTCGGCGGCGCAGATCCAGAGCGGCGCGCTGCGTGCGCTCGCGGTCGCGGCGCCGACGCGCTCGGAGACCGTCCCCGACGTCCCGACCGCGAAGGAAGCTGGCCTCGAGGGCTTCGAGGTCTCGACCTGGTATGCGCTCTGGGCGCCGAAGAATACGCCGCCGGAGATCGTGACCCGGATGCGGACGGAGGTCGAGAAGGCCCTTCAGTCGCCGATGATCACGGCCGCCTGGAAGAAGAACGGCTCGCCGATCCCCTCGCTCAGCGGCGAGGCTTTCGGCAGGTTCGTGACGGCGGAGGTCGAGCGCTGGGGCGGGGTCGTGAAGGAGGCGCAGGTCAAGCTGGAGTGAGGGAGCCCTCACCCGGCCTCCGCGCCCTCCTCCTCATCGAGCACGGCCCTCGCCACGGCGAAACCGAAGCCGAGCCGGGCGAGCACGGCCAGATCCTTGCGGCGCAGGGCGGCGGCATCCGCCGTACCATCTGTTGAGCGGCGCCAGCTTCCCAGGCGCTTGCGCCGCGCCGCGATACGCGCGGCTGCAAGTTCGCTCTCCGCATCGGTTGTCGCGACAGCCTCGACGAGTTCGCGGCCGACGCCCTTCGCCGCAAGCCGGCCGGCCACCGCTCGACCGGAAAGGCCCTTGCGCCGTAGGCTCGCCGTTCGCGCCTCGGCGAAACGGCGGTCGTCGACGAGCTGCAGCGAAACGCATTGCGCCACGACCTCGTCGAGCAAAGCCGCGTGCAGGGCCGGATCTTCGCCGTGATGGCGGCAGCTCATCGCGATCTTGCGGGCCAGAACCCTGCGCAACTGCGCGGCAGGCGCCGCATAGCGCTCGAGATAATGCAGTGCCGCCCGACGCAGATAGGTCACCGTGATCCGGCGTGGCACGCGGGTTTTGCGGGCCCCCTGCCCGCCCGAATCCTGCTGACCGGCCATGCTAATCCGAAACCGGCTTGGAACGGCCGGCCTTGACGCCGGAGCGGCGCTCCTTCGAGGCAAGCCGGCGCTCCTTCGAGGCTTTCGTCGGCTTGGTCGCGCGGCGGACCTGCGGGCGCACGGCCGCCGCCCGGATCAGCTCAGCGAGCCGTTCCACGGCCTCCTCGCGATTGCGCTTCTGGCTGCGATGCGTCTGCGCGACAATGACGACGACGCCATCCTGCGTCAGCCGACTGCCGGCGAGCTTCATCAATCGGATCGCGACGTCGTTCGGCAGCGACGGGGAACTGCGCGCATCGAAGCGGATCTGCACCGCGCTCGACACCTTGTTGACGTGCTGGCCGCCGGGACCCGAGGCGCGCACGAAGCTTTCCTCGATCTCGCTCTCGTCGATGGCAATGGACGGGGTGACTTGAATCATGGGAGTGAGCTTACCTCAATCCACGGAGCCTGGCAGCGTGCAGCCTTCCCGAGATATCGCCCGCCTGATCGAAATCATGGCCGCCCTGCGTACGCCCGGCACCGGCTGCCCCTGGGATCTGGAACAGGACTTCGCCTCGATCGCGCCCTACACGATCGAKGAAGCCTATGAGGTCGCTGACGCCATCGCGCGCGGCGACAAGCTGGATCTCAAGGACGAGCTCGGCGATCTCCTGCTGCAGGTCGTCTTCCATGCCCGCATGGCCGAGGAGGAAGGCTCCTTCGCCTTCCCCGATGTCGTCGAGGCGATCACCTCGAAGCTGATCCGCCGCCATCCGCATGTCTTCGGCGATGCGCGCGACCTGTCGCCGGCCGAAGTCAAGGCGCTCTGGCATCGGATCAAGGCTGAGGAGAAGGCCGACAAGGCTGCCGCGCACGCAGCCGCCGGCCTGCCTCCGAAGGAGGAGAACAGGAGCGTCCTCGCCGGCGTGGCGCATGGCCTGCCCGCCCTCTCCCGCGCCTGGAAGCTGCAGGCCCGCGCCTCGACCGTCGGCTTCGACTGGAACGACGCACGCCTCGTGCTCGACAAGATCCGCGAGGAAACGCAGGAGATCGAGGAGGCGCTCGCTGGCGGCGACAAGGCCGCCATCCATGAGGAAATCGGCGATCTGCTTTTCGTGATCGCCAACCTCGCCCGCCATGTCGATGCCGAACCGGAGGGCTGCCTCGCCGCCGCCAACGCCAAGTTCGAGCGCCGCTTCAAGGGCATCGAGGCCGCTCTGGAGGCCGAGGGCCGAACCGCCAAGGAGGCGAGCCTCGACGAGATGGAAGCGCTCTGGCAAGCTGTGAAGAAGGCCGAGAAGGCAGGCGGCTGAAACACGCTCTCTATCGGGCGAGCAGAACCGTCGCTGCCCTCGCAATCACCGCGCGGTCTATCTTTGCCGCTCAGCCTGCGGAAAACGTGCCGTGAACGCCCCTTCCCGCTCCCGCGGCAGGCGCACGGTGAGCGTGAGTCCGCCTTCGGCACCGTCCTCGCGCGCCAGGATCTCGCCATTGGCATGGAGCCAGGCCAGCGACTTGCCATCGCCGGCCTCCAGCACGAGGGCGTAGACCGGCCGGCTCCGCGCGATGCGCGTTTCGATGGCGGCGGTCAGCCGGTCCATGCCCTCCCCGGTCAGGGCCGAGACCAGCACGGGGCGGCTTTCTTCCGGGCGATGCGCCGCGACCTCGAGCTGGCGGGCGCGCTCCGTTTCGCCGAGCAGATCGGCCTTGTTCCAGACCTCGATCACGCGCTGGCCGTCATCCGGGTTGATACCGAGATCGCGCAGGATCGCCTGGACGTCGGCAGCTTGTGCCTGCGTGTCCTCATGCGAGACGTCCCGGACATGCAGGAGCGGGTGCGCTTCACGCTCTCCAAATCGCGCTCGATCTTGCTCATCCGCTCCTGGATGATGCGCCGATCCGCCTCGATCTGGGTCTCGCCGGGGCCGCCGAGGAAGCCGAAGCCGCCGCGCTGACGCTCAAGGTGGGTCCAGGACCGGACGAGCCGGCTCTTCTGATAGTTCAAATGGGCGAGCTCGACCTGCAGCGTACCTTCCTTGGTGCGGGCGCGCCGGCCGAAGATTTCGAGGATGAGCCCGGTGCGGTCGATGACCTTGCAGCCGAAGGCCTTTTCGAGATTGCGCTGCTGGACCGGCGACAGCGCGCAATCCATCACCACAAGGCCGATTTCCTCGATCTTGATGCGCTCGGCCAGCTCCTCGACCTTGCCCTTGCCGAGATAGGTCGCCGGCCTCAGGGCCGTGAGCAGCACCTGCACGGCCTCGACCACCGTGAGGTCGATGGCGGCCGCCAGGCCGACGGCCTCATCGAGGCGGGCGACGAAGGAGCGCTGATTGCTGTCGACCGCGAGGCCGCGCTTCTGCTGATACGGGCCGACCACATAGGCGCGCGTATTCGCCGCGATCTCGCGTTCGATCTCGTCGAGCGGCTTGGGGCCTGAAACCTTCACCGCCGCCCGTTGCTTGTCGTCTTCGCGGCTGGCCGCCAAATCAGTTCTTGTCCGTTTCCTCGGGCTCGAACAATTGCACGGGGTGCCCCGGCATGATGGTCGAGATCGCGTGCTTGTAGACGAGCTGCGAGTGACCGTCACGCCGCAGCAGCACGCAGAAATTGTCGAACCAGGTCACGACGCCCTGCAGCTTCACGCCGTTGACGAGGAAGATCGTCAGCGGAATCTTCTGCTTGCGCACGTGATTGAGGAACGTGTCCTGGAGGTTTTGAGCCCGCTCTGCGGCCATGGGTATCCTACCTGCGTGACGCGCAGATGGGCATGCGCAAGGCGCCTGACGCTCACCCCACTCCCAGCGATTTGAGCTTCCGGTGCAAGGCGGAGCGCTCCATGCCGATGAACTCGGCCGTCCGCGAGATATTGCCCGAGAAACGAGCGATCTGGGCGATCAGATATTCGCGCTCGAAGATCTCGCGCGCATCGCGCAGCGGCAGGCTCATCAGGCGTTCCCCGCCCGAGCCCGACGGCGTCGTCGGGACCATCGCGCCAACCTCCGCCGGCAGCATCTCGACGGTGATCTCCGAGGTCGGGTCGCCCTTGGTCAGGATCATCAGCCGCTCGACATTGTTGCGCAGCTCCCGGACGTTGCCGGGCCATTCATGCGATTGCAGCACGGCCATCGCATCCGCGCCGATCTGCCGCTTGGGCAGGCCCGAGGCGACCGAGATCTGGTCCATGAAGAACTCGATCAGCTCCGGCACGTCCTCCCGTCGCTCCGACAGCGGCGGCACCTTGATCGGGACGACGCCGAGGCGGTGGTAGAGGTCTTCGCGGAAGCGCCCATCGGTGATGAGCTGGGCCAGGTCGCGGCTCGACGAAGAGATGATGCGGACATCGACATGGACGCGTGTCGCCCCGCCGACGCGCTGGAAGTTCTGATCCACCAGCACCCGCAGGATGCGGTTCTGCGTCTCCCGCGGCATGTCGCCGATCTCGTCGATATAGAGCGAGCCGCCATGCGCCTCCTCGAGCGCGCCGACGCGCCGCGAGCGCCCGTCCCCGCCCTCGACGCCGAAGAGCTCCTCTTCCATCGTGTCGGGCGTGATCGTCGCCGCGTTGATCACGACGAACGGGCCGGAGGACCGGTTCGATGCCTCGTGCAGGGTGCGGGCCGTGAGCTCCTTGCCGCAGCCGGGCTCGCCGGTGATGAGGACTCGCGCATTGGTCGGCGCGACGCGTTCGATCGTCTGGCGGAGCTGGTTGACCACGGTGGAGTGGCCGACGATGCGGTTCGCCTGGACCGAGCGTGTCTTGAGCTCCCGCACCTCCCGGCGCAGCCGCGATGCTTCCAGCGCCCGCTCGGCCACGAGGACCAGCCGGTCCGCCTTGAACGGCTTCTCGATGAAGTCGTAGGCACCGCTCTTGATGGCCGAGACGGCCGTCTCGATGTTGCCGTGGCCGGAGATCATCACCACGGCGAGGTCGGGGTGGCTCTCCTTGATGAGGGCGAGCACCTGCAAGCCGTCGAGGCGGCTGCCCTGCAACCAGATGTCGAGAAAGACCAGGTTCGGCCGCCGGGCCGCGATCGCCGCCAGCGCCTCGTCGGCGGAACCCGCCTTGCGGGTCCGATAGCCCTCGTCTTCGAGAAGGCCGGCGACCAGATCGCGGATATCGACTTCGTCGTCCACTACCAGGATGTCAGCACTCATAGGCGTGTCCCATTCTGCATGTCATGCTCTGGCGCAGCGCTGCCTCGCTCGGCAGCCTCCTCGCCATTGTCGGCCTCCTGAACCGGGCCTGTTTCGGGGAACCAGAGACGGATGCGCGCGCCGCGCGCGCCGTCGGGTCGGTCGAGCAGCTCGATGCCGCCGCCATGGTCTTCGAGAATCTTGCCGACGATGGCGAGGCCGAGCCCGGTCCCCCCCTCGCGGGTGGTCATATAGGGCTCCAGCAGCTTCTGGCGCTGGTCTGCGGGCAGGCCCTTGCCGTTATCCGTGACGTCGATGACGATCCGGCCATCGGCCCAGCGCTCGAACTGGACCTGGATCAGCCCCTGCCCTCGCTCCTCGGGCGGAACCGCCTCGATGGCTTCCGTCGCGTTCTTGATGACGTTGGTCAGGGCCTGCGAGATCAGCCGGCGGTCGAACCGGGCCTGCATGGCTTCCGCCGGCAGGCTTTCCTCGATCGTCGTCTCGGGATTGCCGACCCGCCAGAGGAAGACGATCTGCCGGACGGTCTCGACGATGTCCTCGCGCAGCAGCGCGGGCTTCGGCATGCGGGCGAAGGAGGAGAATTCGTCGACCATGCGCCGGATGTCCTCGACCTGCCGCACGATCGTATCCGTGCACTGGTCGAAGACCTCCTTGCCCTCGATGATGACCTTGCCGAACCGGCGCTTGATGCGCTCGGCCGAAAGCTGGATCGGCGTCAGCGGGTTCTTGATCTCATGCGCGATGCGCCGGGCGACATCGGCCCAGGCCGCCGTGCGCTGCGCCGAGACGAGGTCGGTGATGTCGTCGAGGGTCACCACGAGCCCGGCATTGATCCCCTCGCCCTCATGCACGGCGCGGATGTTGACGACACGGTCGCGCCCTGCCCGCGAGATCGTCACCTGGCCGGAACTCTGGCGCTGGCGGCCCTGAAGCGCGTCGGCGACGAAACTCGCAACCTCCGGCGCGATCTCCGCGATCGGCTTGCCGAGCAGCCGTCCGCCGGTGCCGATCAGGCTCTCGGCCGAACGGTTGATGATGGTGATGTGGCCTTCATTGTCGAGGCTGAGCACGCCGGACGACACGCCCGACAGCACGGTCTCGGTGAAGCGCCGGCGCCGGTCGATCACCTCGCTTGCCGTCACCAGCCCGTCGCGCTGCCGGCGCAGCTCCGCCGTCATCTTGTTGAAGGTTTCCCCGAGATGGGCGAGGTCCCCCTCCGAGCGCTTGATTGGCACCTGCACATAGAAATTGCCGCTCGAGACCTGGTCGGCCGCATGGATCATCCGCCGGATGGGCGCGACCAGGCGATTGGCGAAGCTCAGGCCGAGCCAGATCGCCGAGAGCAGCAGGATCAGTGCGATCAGCCCATACATCGAGGCAAAGGCGATCTGGACGCCCTTCCGGCGCGCATCGATCGAGAGATACTCAACCGCCGCGCCACGCGCGACCGCCGGGAATTCGACCGCCAGCGGGTCCACCTCGCGGGCGATGTAGAGGAAATTGCCGTCATAGATCGGCAGCTTCACCAGCGCGCCGAAGATCCTGCCGGTGCGCGGAATCACGCAGATCGGATCCGGCGAGGCCGAGGCGTCGTCGAAGGCGGCCTGGTCGGGCTTCGGCGGATCCTTCAGCACGTCGATATTGGCGCGCACGACCGTCTTGTCCGGCGGCTGCATGATCGCCGCCACAGGCAGGCCGAGCGCGGTCGCCCGCGCGGTCATAAAGCTGTCGAACCATTTGCGGTCGACATCGAAGGCAGGCTTCGCCCGCGTCAGATCGTCCGCCAGCACGCGGATCTCGCGGCCGAGCGACTTGCACTGGCTGGCGGCATAGGCATCCGCCACCTCGACCGATTTGAAGATGGCGTCGCGCATGCGGTCGGAGAACCACGGCTCGAGCCCGCGCTCGATCGTCACCGTCGCGATGACCGCGACGAGAATCGCCGGCAGCGCCGCGATGAAGCTGAACAGGCCGACGATGCGGACATGCAGGCCCGCCGCCGCCGCGCCCGCCTTGCGGGCCCGGATCAGCACGGCGGCCTCGAAGACCACGACGACCAGCAGGGCCAGGATCAGCAGTGCGTTCAGCACGAAGACGCCGATGACCACCTCGTGCACCGGCGCGATCGGCGTCGCGCCCGACAGGACGAGGAAGGTCAGCAGCGCCGAAACCAGCGCGAGAACGACGATGATCCCGCCAATCCACCCGGAGACGTGGCGCTGCTTTTCCTCGGCGCGCGGCACGATCCTGGTGTCACTCACGGAAAACGACACGATATTCGACAACTCCAGGGGTGCGCGGCCGGCAGCCGGTCGCGCTCGCATGCGTCACTGATGCGCCGACGCAACGGTGTTGTCAAAATATGACATAGGCAAGGCAAGCCGGCCGGTCGGTGCCGGCGGTCGCGTTATCGGCCGATGGCCTCTGAAAGCCGCCCGGAAGCGCCGCGAGGCTTYAGCGTGGCGTCCGCACCACCTGCATGTCGAGCTCGCGGATCTTCTTGCGCAGCGTGTTGCGGTTGAGACCGAGCAACTCCGCCGCGCGGATCTGGTTGCCGCGGGTCGCGGCGAGTGCGGCCGCGATCAGCGGCGGCTCGATCTCGCGCAGGATGCGGTGATAGAGCCCGGGCGGCGGGATATTGTCGCCAAATCCGCCGAAATACTGGTTGAGATGGCGCTCGACCGAGCCCGACAACGTTTCTGCCCGTTCCGGCGCCGTGCTGGCGCCGCTGTAGCCTGGCGTCGCGCTCGCCGGTTGCAGCTCCGCCTCGACGATCGGGGCGGTGATGGTTTCCTGTGGATAGAGCGCCGCCAGCCGCCGGACCAGATTCTCCAGCTCACGGACGTTGCCGGGCCAGCGATAGCGCCGCATCACGTCCATCGCCTCCGAATCGACCTGCTTGCGCGGCAGGCCCTCCTTCTCGACCAGCGAGAAGAAGTGGCGGACGAGATCCGGGATGTCCTCGACGCGCTCGCGCAGGGGCGGCAAGCGGATCGGCACCACGTTCAGGCGGAAGAACAGATCCTCGCGGAACAGCCCCTGCGCGATCGAGATGCGCAGATCCTTGTTGGTCGCGGCGACGATGCGGACATTGGTCTTGATCGGCGTGCGCCCGCCAACCGTGGTGTATTCGCCCTGCTGCAGCACGCGCAGCAGCCGGGTCTGCGCCTCCATCGGCATGTCGCCGATCTCGTCGAGGAACAGCGTGCCGCCTTCCGCCTGCTCGAAGCGGCCCGACGAGCGGGTCAGCGCGCCGGTGAAGGCGCCCTTCTCATGGCCGAACAGCTCCGATTCGATCAGGTCCTTCGGGATCGCCGCCATGTTGATCGCGACGAAGGGGCCGTTCTTGCGCTTGCCGTAATCGTGCAGCGCCCGCGCCACCAGTTCCTTGCCGGTGCCGGATTCGCCGTTGATCATCACGGTCAGGTCGATCGGCATCAGGCGCGCCAGCGCCCGGTAGACGTCCTGCATCGCCGGCGAGCGGCCGATCAGCGGAATGTCCTCGGCCTCGCCCACCTGGGCGCGGGCCGCATCGCCGCGCGGCCGCGACATGGCCCGCCCGACGATGGCGACGAGTTCCTTCAGGTCGAAGGGCTTCGGCAGATATTCATAGGCACCGCGCTCGGAGGCCTTGATCGCGGTCATGAAGGTGTTCTGCGCGCTCATCACGATGATCGGCAGCTCCGGCCGCACCCGCTTGATACGCGGCAGCAGGTCGAAGGCGTTGCCGTCCGGCATGACGACGTCGGTGATGATGAGATCGCCGAGCCCCTGCGCGGCCCAGGTCCAGAGCGTTGCCGCCTGCCCGGTTGTCCTCACCTCATAACCGGCCCTCGCGAGCGCCTGGTTGAGGACCGTGCGGATCGCGGCGTCGTCGTCGGCTACCAGAATGTTCCCGGTCGGCATGTGTTCGCGCTGGCCTTACGTTGCCTGTCCCGGGCGCTGATGCAGGGGCAGGAGAATCCTGAAATTGGTACGGCGGGGAACGGACTCGCATTCGACGATTCCGCCATGATCGCCGATCACCTTGGCAACGAGTGCAAGTCCAAGGCCACTTCCCTGCGCCTTGGTCGTGACGAAGGGATCGAAGAGGAGATGCAGCAGGTCCGACGGCACGCCCGGACCATTGTCGCGAATGACGATCTCGAGCGGCAAAGCGATGCGATCGGACGATCCGGGCACCTGCATGCGGATGCCAGGACGATAGGCGGTCGACAGGGTGATCTCACCGTCGATCGCTTGTTCGCCAATGGCTTCGGCGGCGTTCTTCACCAGATTGAGCAGCACCTGGACGAGCTGGTCGCGGTTGCCCGACACCGGCGGCAAGGAAGGATCGTAGACCTCGTTGAAGCGGACATGCCGGGCAAAGCCGGATTGTGCCAGGCGCTTCACATGGTCGAGCACGTCATGGACGTTGACCGCGTCGCGTTCGCTCGGCCGCTCGTCGCCGAACAATTCGACGCGCTCGACCAGCTTCACGATCCGGTCGGTCTCGTCGCAGATGAGCTGCGTCAGCATCCGGTCGGAATCCGAGATCGAGCCTTCGAGCAGCTGCGCCGCRCCRCGWATGCCGGARAGCGGRTTCTTGATCTCRTGWGCSAGCATSGCGCCGAGCGCSGTGATSGAGCGGGCTGCTCCTCGATGCGTCARYTGYCTGTCCATTTTTTCGGCAATTGTYCGTTCTTGCAGCATCAGGACGACGGCAGGACCCTGATTGGGCAAGGGAGAGGCGAAGACATCGACGATGCGCTCGTTCCCGAGGCGGGGACAACCCAGGTCGAGCCGGTACTCGCTGACGCTCGCGCCACGGCGATGCACCTCCTCGACCAGCGCCAGCACCGGCGATCCGAAAGCGATGAGGTCGTCGAGCCTCTGCCGCCTGAGCAGGGCGACGCTCGACTGAAAGAAGTTCTCGGCCGCCATATTGGCATAGATGACCGCATGGGCTTCGCCGATGACGAGCACGGGCATCGGCAGCACATTGAGCGCCTGCATCTCGATCGGGTCGAGCAGGTAGCTGGCCCGGCCCTGGGCGCCCGTCTCGGCAAACATCACCGTCATCAGCTCGACTCCGGTTCAAGCCGCTTCGCGGCAGCGATCGGTGGAAAACAACCCCGACAGCGCGGCGATGACCTGCCGCGGCTCCTCCGAGGTCAAAAGAATGCGCCGGCGCTCCGGATCGGCCTCGCAGCCATCCGCCAGCGCGTCGTCGGCATAGGCCGCCAGATGCTTGCGCGCATGACGCACGCCATGCGCGATCCCCATCAGCGTCAGCAGCCCCTCGTAATGCTCGCGCGCCATGGCGAGCTTGTCCGAGAGCGTCACCGTCTGTGCCGGCAGACCGTCGAGCGCGGCCCCGATCGCGCCGACCAGCCAGGGCCGCCCGAGAGCGGCTCGTCCGACCATGATGAAATCGGCGCCGGACTGATCGAGACAGGCGCGGGCGTCCTCGACATCATGGATGTCGCCATTGGCCACAAGCGGGAAATCGCCAGCCGCCCGGACCGCAGCAATGGCGCGCCAGTCGGCCTTGCCCTTGTAGAATTGCTGCCGSGTGCGGCCATGAACGGTGATCAGCCGCGCGCCCGCAGCCACGGCGCGGYGCGCCAGCTCGGGCGCGTTGCGSGASGCRTCRTCCCAGCCGAGCCGCATYTTCACCGTCACCGGCACCTTCACGGCCGCCACGGCGGCTTCGACCAGGCTGACCGCGTGATCGAGATCGCGCATCAGCGCCGARCCSGCCCAGCCGCCCGTCACCTTCTTCGCCGGGCAGCCCATATTGATGTCGACGATATCGGCGCCATTCGCCTCGGCCAGCCGCGCCGCCTCCCCAAGCCAGTGCGGATCGCAGCCGGCGAGCTGCACCACATGGGGCGAGACGCCCTGCCCTTCGGCACGGATGCGCGCCTCCTCGCTGCCACGGACGAATTCATCCGAGGCCACCATCTCCGAGACGATGATGCCCGCGCGGAAACGGCCGGCGATGCGGCGCATGACGATGTCGGTCACGCCTGACATCGGCGCCAGGAAGGCGCGGGACTGGATCGGGATACCGGCGATCTGCAACAACTCACAGCCTGCTTTTGAGGCAATCTCTAGGATGCATATTTATTGGACATTGCTGCATAAGCGCAAGCGTCTTGACGTTGATATTGCGATGCAACATCGCCGCACCCCCTGCCCGAGCGCCACCGAATTGGCTATGGCTTCCGCCGATTGCGATTTCTCCGTCCAGGGCAAGGGAACGTGCCGAACCGAATCGAGACCTCCGCCCCCGTCGCCGCCCTGCTCGTTGCGGCCGGTCGCGGCTTGCGCGCAGGCGCCGGCCAGCCGAAGCAATACAGGCTGATCGACGGACGCCCGGTTCTCGCGCAGGCGCTGGCGCCTTTTCTGGCAGAGCCTGCGATCGGCCGCGTCGCTGTCGTGATCGGCAAGGGCGACGAGGATCGCTATGCCGACGCCATCGCCGGCCTCGACCCCGCGCGCCTTGCGCCGCCGACCATCGGCGGCGCAACCCGGCAGGACTCCGTCCGGCGTGGGCTGCAGGCGCTGGCGCGCGACGGCTTCGATGGCATCGTGCTGGTCCATGACGCGGCGCGCCCTTTCGTCTCACCGGCCCTGATCGACGCCGCCATCCGCACATTGGGCGAAAGCGGGCTCGCGGCCATCCCTGCCCTGCCGGTCACCGACACGATCAAGCGCATCGACAAAAGCGGCCACATCGCCGAGACGCCGCCCCGGGACCGGCTCGTCAGCGTGCAGACCCCGCAGGCCTTCCGGTTCGGCCCTTTGCTGGCCGCTCACGAGGCGGCCGGGGCCGCGCTCCTGCACGGCTTCACCGACGATGCCGCGCTGATGGAATGGGCCGGCCATCCCGTCGCAACCTTTGCGGGTGATCCCGCCAACATCAAGCTGACGCATCCGGAGGATTTCATGCGGACCGGCGCCGGCAACGGCAAGCTGCTCGTCACCCGCGTCGGCACGGGCTACGACGTCCACGCCTTCGGGCCGGGCGATCATGTCTGGCTCGGCGGCGTCAGGATCGGCCACGATCAGGGCGTCGTCGCTCATTCCGACGGCGACGTCGCGCTTCATGCCTTGACCGACGCGTTGCTGGGGGCGCTGGCCGAAGGCGATATCGGCACGCATTTCCCACCAAGCGATCCGCAATGGCGCGGCGCCGCCTCGGCGCAGTTCCTCGCCTTCGCGGCGGCGCGCGTGCGCGAGCGCGGTGGCCGCATCGACCATCTCGACCTCACCATCGTC
>NZ_JBFRDQ010000173.1:0-8700 GCF_052113865.1 Allobosea sp. TAB14
TATCGCAAGCAGGCTCGGCAGCGTTGCCCGCAAAGCGCTCCGGTACGCAGCCGAATTCCGCCATCTTCGTCGGCACTGTTCCGGCCATGAGCTTCCGATCACGACATCCCGGTCTTGCCTTGCGGTGGCTGGCCGGCTTCGCCCTCCTCGCCGCGCAACAGGCGGCCGCGCAGTCGCTCCTGCCCGATTCCTTCTTCGAGGGGCGCCCCGCCTTCTCCCAGCCCGAGCAGCCGGCGACGCCGGCGAGCTGCGAGAGCATCGCGGCCCAGCTCCCGGAATCGGTGCCGCGCGATTCGCGTGTCGATATGGCGATCGCCGGCCCCGTCACCCTGATCCAGACCGATGGCGCGGTCTGGTATGTCGCCGTCTGCGCGGATCCGGGCGTGCGCGTGCTCTGCGTGACCTATGGCGCCAACGACCTGAAACTCGGCGATATGGCGGTGCTGCGCGGTGGCTACACCCGCCAGAACGCCCGCCATGTGATGCTCGATCCCTGTCTGGCCTCTCGGGAATGAGTTTTGCGGCCCGGCGCGGGGCGCGTCTTTTCGCGGTGCCGGAGATATTTTTCCACCGATTTGGTTTTGCCGGCATCGGGCGCTTGACACTTCCGGCCCGGGGCCATAATCCACACCTCGCTGACGGCCACCGCGCCTCAGTCGCCCAGCGCGGGCGTAGCTCAGTTGGTTAGAGTGCCGGCCTGTCACGCCGGAGGTCGCGGGTTCGAGCCCCGTCGCCCGCGCCATTTAAATCAAGGGTTTAACTCGGGAACCCTGCCGCTTGTCGCATCGTCTTGCGCGCGGCCCTTACCCTTCTCGCTTCGATTTATTCTGTCCGAGCGTCGCCCGGTCCGCTGGTCGATAGGTATCGACGTCGCGGATCACGGCGGTGTCGATCGGGCTATGACTCTGTTGAATCCGGCTTCCCGCTTGCCTCCATCGATCGAATGAGGTGCTGGCCTCGATCTTGCGGTTTGTTGTCTCGCTACGCCTGTGCCGGCCAAATCGAAACAAACCAGATCACCCGGGGCACATGATGCAGGATCCACGGAATCATCTTCGTTTCATTTCGCGCTTGGCGCTGGCCCGCAAGAGGCGCCGCCTGACGAAACCGACCACAGAGAGCAAAACGCCGACTTTGAAGCTCGTCTGGTCGTCCGACCGCCGCCCATCCGAGCCCAAGAAGTGAGAATCGTCGGCTTGCGCGGAGGAGGGCTCATCGCGTCGGCGCGCGGGCTTGCCGATCTCGAGCGCCGCCGCCCGGTCGTTCCGGGCTCGACCGGGAAGCCATGTTGGAGCACGATCGAATGGAGCAAGCTCCAAAAATTGGCGATCTCGACCGACGGTGCCAGCCCGATAAGGCCGGCGATCCGACTGGCGCCATCAGGCGACGACCTCGCCGTGGCAAGGTCATGTGAGAAGGCGAGGCGAGCTGGAGCTCAGCCTCTCATCGTCCTTGAAAGGCTGTCGGCACCACGGGCCAGGAGCACGGCGTCCGATCCGCAGGCGACGAAGGAGAAGCCCTCGGCGACGAGGCTCCTCGCGAAGGCGGGATCGAATACGAGGGTGCCGWCCGGGATGCCGGCCTCGATCAGTTTCCGCGCGGCCGGGCGGATGACATCCCAGACCGCCGGATCGCTCGGCTTTCCCAGCAGGCCGATATCGGCGGCGATGTCGGCGGGCCCGAAGAAGACGCCGTCGACGCCCTCGACGCGCCCGATCTCCAGCACCTGCGCGATCGCCGCCCGTGTCTCGACCTGGACGAGCACGGCCGTTTCTTCCTCGATCCGGCTGAAATAGTCGCTCATGCGCGCGAAGCCATTGGCGCGGGTGCAGCCGCTGACGCCGCGGATGCCATGCGGCGGGTAGCGCGTTGCTGCGACGGCTCGCGCAGCCTCCTCGGGCGACTGGACCATCGGGAAGAGCAGGCCGGGTGCCCCGATATCGAGCAGTCGCTTGACGAGGACCGGGTCGTTCCAGTCCGGGCGCACGATCGGGGTCACCGGATGAGCGGCGAGAACCTGAAGCTGGGTCAGGACGGAGCTGAGGTCGTTGGGCGAATGCTCGGTATCGATCAGGAGCCAGTCGAAGCCGGCGCCTGCGACGGCCTCGGTCGCGTACCCGCTGGCAAGGCTGAGCCAAAGCCCGATCTGCGGCTGCCCGCTGCGGATCGACGCCAGGAATCTGTTGGAAGGCAGTTTCATCGCTCGGCTTTCATGAAGAAGGTGGAGACCATCCCGCCGGAGCGTTCCCCGAGCGGGCCTGAAGCCGGATCCGATCAGGCTGAACCAACCTGATCGGATCGCGCATGCTCTAGCGAGGCAGTTCACCACGGCGCGATGTCGCAAGGACATCCGCCGCGCGGCCCTCGGTCAGGCCATAATCGACGCGGGCGGCATCGGCTGAGATGTAGCCCAGCGCCAGGTCACGCTCGATGCTGGCTTGCCCCCGCTCTGCAGGCGCGCCGTAGCCGGCACCGCCCGGGAAGGCCATGACGACCTTGCGGCCATGCGGCACGAACTGCTTGCCCTTGCCCTTCATCGCGGTGCCGTCGTCGAGCGCGATCGTCGTCGGCGCGCCGCCGCCACCGCCGCGCCGGCCGCGGGCGGGGTGATGGACGCGATCGAACATCGCCTGGATGTCAAATTCGTAGCCCTCCCAGGCGCCGACCTCCATATGCTGGCCGAGCCCGCCGCGATGCTGGCCCTTGCCGCCGGAATCGGGCCGAAGCTCCTTGCGCCAGACGATGACTGGGCCGACCTGCTCGGTCGCCTCGACCGGCATCGTCATCACGCCGGAGGGGAAGGCGGTCGCATTCATGCCGTCGAGCGCCGGCCGTGCGCCCGAGCCGCCGGAGTTGAAGGTCAGAACCTCGGCGCGCACGGGATCGGCTGGCCAGGGTCCGTCGCTGCGTGGCCGCAGCGAGACCTGGAAGTTGCAGAGGCTGCCGGCGCCCTCAGCGGGCACCAGGCCGGGCAGCAGCTTGTCGAGAGCGTCGTAGATCGTGTCCGGCACCATGTGGCCGATGATGTGGCGCAGGGCCACCGGCGCCGGCCAGACCGCGTTGACGATGGTATGCTCGGGCGCCGTGATGCGGAAGGGCTCCAGTGAGGCCGCGTTGTTCGGGATTTCCGGCGCGATCGCGCATTTCAGCGCATAGCAGGTATAGGCCTTCGTATAGACCAGCGGCACGTTGATGCCGTTCTTGTCGACGCCGGAGGTGCCGGCCCAGTCGCAGAGCACGCCGTCCGGCTCGATCGAGATCTTCACCTTGAGGTCGATCGGCCGGCTATAGCCGTCGATCCGCATATGACCCTCCGCTTCACCGCGGGGCAGGGCGGCGATCTTGTCGAGCGTCGCCTGGCGGGAATTCGTGAGGATGAAATCGGAGATGCCGGCGAGGTCGGCAAGCTTGAACTCGACCATCATGTCGACCAGTCGGCGATGGCCGATCTCGTTGCAGGTCGCAAGCGCGTAGATGTCGCCGACGAGCTGGTCGGGCTCGCGGACATTGCCGCGGATGATCGTGACCAGTGTCTCGTTGACCGTGCCGCGGTCGACGAACTTCATGATCGGGATGTGCAGGCCTTCCTCRTAGACSGAGTTGGCGTCGGCACCGAAGCCGCGCCCGCCGATGTCGACGATATGCGCCGTGCAGGCGAAGAAGCCGACATGGCGGCCCTTGTGGAAGGAGGGGCTGACGACGGTGATGTCGTGCAGATGGCCGGTGCCCTCCCAGGGATTGTTGGTGATGTAGACGTCGCCCTCGGCGATGTTCTCGCGCCCGATCCGGCGGATGAAATGGGCGACGGCATCGGCCATGGCGTTGACGTGGCCGGGCGTGCCGGTCACTGCCTGCGCCAGCATCTCGCCCTTCTCGTTGTAGACGCCGGCCGAAAGATCGCCGGCCTCGCGCACCGAGGTCGAGAAGGAGGTGCGGATCAGCGCTTGCGCCTGCTCCTCGACGACCGAGATCAGGCGATTCCACATGACCTGATAGGCGACCTTGGAGATCTCAGACATGGGCGGGCTCCTTCCGCGCGGCGACGGCAGCGGCGGGTGCGGCTTCGGTGAGGCGGATGTCGATGCAGCCGTCGTTCAGCGTGACGGCGAAGCGGCTCGAGGGCAGGACGATGGTGGTCTCGTCCTCGGTGACGATGCCGGGGCCTGCGATCCGGCTGCCGGCCGGCAGGGCGTCGCGGCTATGGGCTTGGGCTTCCACCCGGCGGCCGAGCCCGGCATCGAAGACGGAGCGGCTGCCTTCGGCCGGTGCATCGAGCGTCTGCGAGAGCGGTGCCACCGGGGCCACGGCTTCCTGCGGCGTATGGGCGTTGACCGACCAGACCGTGATCTCGGCGGCGAGGCCCTTCACGGTGCGGCCGAACAGATTGGCGTATTCGTGCTCGAAGCGCTTGAGGATGACCGCCGGATCGGCGGCGCGCGCTTCTTCAGGCGTCAGCGTGACCGGGATTTCCCAGCCCTGGCCGGCATAGCGCATGTAGATCTTGTATTCGGCCTGGATCGCTCCGGCCCAGCCGCAGGAACGGACGACCCGCGTCGCTTCCTGCTCCATCTCGTCGAAGAGCCTGGTGACGCGGCCTGTGTCGAACTGGGCGAGCCGCATGAACAGGGTGCGGTTGGCCTCGAAACTGAACGGYGCCCGCAGGAAGCCGATGGCCGAGCCGACRCCGGCSCCGGGCGGCACSAGSMRGCGSGCGATGCCGAGCTTCTCGCAGAGCCGKCCGGCATGGAGCGGMGCCGCGCCGCCGAAGGCGATCATCGTGTATTCCGAGAGGTCCTCGCCGTTCTCGACGGCATGGACACGGGCGGCATTGGCCATGTTCTCGTCGACGACCTCGGCCACGCCCCAGGCGCTTTCCAAGGCGTCCATACCGAGCCTGCCGCCGATCTCGCCCGTCAGCGCTGCGGCCGACTGGTCGGCGAAGAGCGGGATCGTGCCGGCGGCGAAATTATCCGGGTCGATCTTGCCGAGGATGACGTCGGCATCGGTCACGGCCGGGCGCTTGCCGCCGCGGCCGTAGCAGGCGGGGCCGGGCTCCGAGCCCGCGCTTTCCGGCCCGACGCGGATCTGGTTCATCGAGTCGACATGGGCGAGGCTGCCGCCGCCGGCGCCGATCTCGACCATGTCGATCACGGGAATCGAGATCGGCATGCCCGAGCCCTTCTTGAAGCGATAGGTCCGGGCGACCTCGAAGACGCGGGCGGTTTTCGGCGTGTAGTTCTTGATCAGGCAGATCTTCGCGGTGGTGCCGCCCATGTCGAAGGAGAGCACCTTCTTCAGACCGTGCCGCGCGGCGATATCCGCGGCGAAGACGGCGCCGCCCGCCGGGCCGGATTCGACGAGGCGCACGGGGAATTCCGAGGCGCTTTCCAGCGAGATGATGCCGCCGCCCGAATGCATCAGGAAGATCGGGCAGGAGGCTCCCTCGGCCGCGAGCCGCCCCTTCAGCCGGACGAGATAGCTCTTCATCAGCGGCTTGATATAGGCGTTGGCGATCGTCGTGTTRAAGCGCTCGTATTCCCGCATCTGCGGCGAGACTTCCGAGGAGAGCGAGACCATCGCGCCCGGCAGGCGTTCGGCCAGAACCTCCTGGATCAGGCGTTCATGCGCGTCGTTGACATAGGAATGCAGCAGGCCGACCGCGACGCTCTCGTAACCGGCCTCGCGCAGTTCATCGACCAGGGTTTCGACGGTGGCGCGATCGAGCGGGATCAGGACCTTGCCGCGCGCATCCATGCGCTCCTTGACCGTGTAGCGGCGGTTGCGCGGCAGCAGCGGTTCCGGCAGCGTCAGGTTGAGGTCGTATTGCTCGAAGCGGCTCTCGGTCCGCATCTCGATGACGTCGCGAAAACCCTCGGTCGTGATGAGCGCGGTCTTGGCGCCGCGCCGCTCGATCAGCGCATTGGTCGCCAGCGTCGTGCCATGGATGATCTGCCCGATGGCGGAGGCTGCGATGCCGGCCTTGGCGCAGACCCGGTGCATGCCCTCGATGATCGCATCCTCGGGCGCGGCATAGGTCGTCAGAACCTTGGTCGAGAACCGTTGTCCGCCCTGCTCAAGCACGACATCCGTAAAGGTTCCCCCGATATCGACGCCCAGGCGGGCCCCGAGAATGGACATGGCTTACGCGCCTCCGTTGTTCGAGAGGCGGAGGATGGAACGCGGCGTCGATGTCGTCGAATTATTATTTTCAATACTATTCGATAGAGAATGTTTATCGACACAACGCTTCTGCACGCTGCCGCCGGGCTATTGTGTCATCGGCTCGACGATGTTGCCGCGATGCTGTTGCGCGGCCCGCTCCCCCGCCAGTTCGGCCGCCCGCTTGAGCAGGAAGCTGGCGGGCGTGTGGGCATATGATGCCRTGAAAATCAGAGGGCTGGGCTTCCATTCATAGGGGAATTCAACGAGCTCTCCGGCGTCCAGGTACTTTTCCACCAGCGTCCGCGACATCGGTGCGATGCCCAGCCCGTCGAGAGTCATCTGCAGGCTGGCGGCGAGGCTGCTCGACGGCACGATCCGAACCGGCCTCTCCCAGTTGTCGCGGAAATGCGCCGAGAGCTCGACGAAATGGCGCGTATTGCGCGCATGGGTCAGGATCGTATGCGAGGCCATCGTCGCAAGGTCGGAACCGGTGAGCCCAAGCCGAGGCGAGGCGACCCAGAGATAGGGCACGGAACCGAGATCGACATTGCTGATATTGAAGTTGGAGATCGGGCCGTTCAGCAGGCATAGGTCGAGCGACCGCGAAACCAGCTCCTCGCGCAGGTTGATCGTCAGATCGACCCTGAGTTCGACATCGACATTAGGGAAGACCTGTCGCAGGTCGAGCAGATAGTCGCGCAGCCAGGTCTGGGCGATGAGCTCGGCGACGCCGAGCCTGAGGACGCCGACCTGCTGGTCCGAGCGGATCGATTGCTGCGAGAATTCCTCGGACGCTTGCAGCACCCGCTCGGCCTGCCCCAGCAGCGAATGCCCAATTGGTGTCAGCGCGACCGAGCCGGAGTCGCGGTGGAACAACCGCACGCCGAGGACGGATTCGAGCTGAGAGATGCGCACCGAGATATTCGGCTGCGTCGTATTCAGGCGCTCCGCCGTCGCCCGGAAGCTGCCGAGCTTCGCGACCCAGACGAAGCTTTCGAGCTGCTTCAGCGTCCAGTTCGGCATCGGCTCCCACACCCTCAGACAAGCAATTTTTGGGCCGCTTTGCGGGCCGATAAACAAAATCTATCGCAACAACAGATAAATTCAATTGGATGCTATCGCGATAACGCGATGGACTGACCCTTGGCCGTCGATCGGGCTTCGGCACGGCTCCGGCTCCTAAACGCGCACGGTCTCTCCGCAGCGCGACAAGAACGAGGGGAACCATGAACCGTAGAGCTTTGATCGCCTCCGCCGCCCTTGCCCTGAGCATCGGGCTCGCCGCTCCTGCCGCTGCCCAGACCAACTGGACCATGGCCTCGGGCTATCCGGAGAGCAGCTTCTTCACCCAGAACATCCGGCAGATGATCAAGGAGATCGAGGAGAAGAGCGGCGGCAAGCTCAAGATCGACCTGCGCTCTAACGACAGCCTGATCAAACTCGATGCGGTCAAGCGCTCCGTCCAGTCCGGCCAGATCCAGATCGGCGAGATCCGCCTCGGCGTCTATGGCAACGAAGGCGCGATGTACAATCTCGACAACATTCCCGGCGTCGCGAGCAATTACGAGCAGGCGACCAAGCTGACTGAGGCTCAGGCGCCGTTCTTCGACGCCATGTTCAAGAAGGCCGGCATGCGCGCCATCAGCTATGTCGCCTGGCCGGGCCAGGGCTTCTACACGAAGGCGCCGCTGACGGGGCTTGCCGACCTCAAGGGCCAGAAGCTGCGCATCTATTCCAAGCAGACGCAGATCATGGGCGAGAAGCTCGGCATGGAGGCGCTGATCCTGCCCTTCGCCGAGGTGCCGCAGGCCTTCTCGACCGGCATGATCCAGTCGCTCTGGACCAGCGCGCAGACCGGAACCGACGTGCAGATCTGGGATTACGTCAAGCACTTCACCTATACCGGCACGATGCACAACAAGAACGCGATCCTCGTCAATGAGCGCGCCTTCCGCCAGCTCGACCCCGCGACGCAGAAGGTCGTGACCGAAGCTGGCGAGGCCGCGACGAAGCGGGGCTGGGAGCTTTCCCGGAAGGCGGGCGAAGAGCGCGAGGCCGTGCTCAAGAGCCACGGCGTGACGATCGCCCAGTCGCCGAAGGATGTTCTCGACGCCATCGAGGCCGCGGGCAAGGGCATGGTGGCCGACTGGCTGGCCACGGCCAGCGCCGAGGAAAAGGCCGTCTACGAGACCTACCAAAAGAGCCTCAACTAACCGGCCTTCCGCACGCCGCCCTTTCACATGAACCATGGCCAGCGGAGTGACCGGTGATACGTGGAGTTCTGGAGAAATTCTATGAGGCATGCGGCTATCTCGCCGCGGCCTTCCTGGTCGGCATCGGGCTGGCCATCGTCACGCAGATCGTCGGTCGCATGCGCGGCGTCACGCTCGACGCCACCGAGGCTGCGGGCCTGTGCCTGGCGGCGTCGACCTTCTTCGGCCTCGCCCATACCTTCCGGCGCGGCGCGCATGTGCGCATCAACCTGATCGTCGACCGGCTCCCCAAGCGCTGGCGACGCGGCGTCGAGCTGTTCAACTG
>NZ_JBFRDQ010000174.1:0-8657 GCF_052113865.1 Allobosea sp. TAB14
ACAGGCTTTCATCGAGATGCTGGGTCGAGAGCACGATCTGGGTGACGCCGACCGGCTTGCCGTTCTCGTACTTGACGGTGACCTGGCTCTTGGCGTCGGGGCCGAGCTTGGCGGCGTCGCCCTCGCCCTTCTTGCGGGCGAGCGTCAGCGTCTCCAGGATCTTGTGGGCGTAGTAGATCGGGGCGGGCAGCAGTTCGGGCGTCTCGCGGCTGGCATAGCCGAACATGATGCCCTGGTCGCCGGCACCGACATCCTTGTTGCCGGACTCGTCAACGCCCTGGGCGATGTCGGCCGATTGCGGGTGCAGCAGCACGTCGATCTTGCAGGTCTTCCAGTGGAARCCGGCCTGCTCGTAGCCGATGYTGCGGATCGCCTTGCGGGCCGCCGACTTCACCTTCGACTTGATCTGCTTCTCGTCGAGATGGGTGCGGACCTCGCCGGCGATGACGACACGGTTCGTCGTCGCCAGSGTCTCGGCCGCRACGCGGACCTTGGACGGCTCATAGCCGGCCTTCACCGCCTCCTTGAAGAACAGATCGACGATCTCGTCCGAGATGCGGTCGCAGACCTTGTCGGGGTGGCCTTCCGAGACCGATTCGCTGGTGAACAGGTAATTCTGGCGTGACACGGTCGCGGCTTCCCTTGAATCTGGGCACGATGAAAGCGCCTGGCGCGGCATGCGCCAGCATGGAAAACGCCCCGTCAATGCAGCCGGACGCGTTCGCCGTCAAGCGCTATAATTCGTTTATCGGGAAGATCGTTCGACAAGTCGAACAAAACGAAGCGAAAACTAGACCTTTTCGCTGTCTTCCTCGGCCAGGGCCTCGACCAGATCGATGACACGGCGGCGGACCCGACTATTCTTGATGCGGGTGAAGGCCTTGGTGAGCTGCACGCCTTCGCTGGTCGACAGGAAATCCGAAATATAGGTCGTCGCCGCGGAATCGGAAAAGCCGCCGGCCGGCATATCGCCGCTCGGCGCTCCGTCGAAGAAGAAGGCTACCGGCACATCGAGCATCTTGGCGATCTGCTGCAGGCGGCTCGCGCTGATGCGATTCGAGCCCTTCTCGTATTTCTGGACCTGCTGGAACGTCAGCCCCAAGGCCTCGCCCAGCCTCTCCTGGCTGATCCCGGCAAGCATGCGTCGCATCCGAACCCGGCTGCCTACATGGCGGTCGATCGGATTGGGTACCTTCTTGATCATCATTCAACCTGTCCTAGCATCATTGTCTTGGCCAGGAGCCGCATTCCTGGTCGGCGCGGAGGYCGTGATGTATTACAAGCCAGCGATCCGGTCCACTGGTCTCGAAAAAGTTAATGTTGGGCCCTCAGACCCGCAAAATCCGGGCCAGAGCGAGGAAAAGGGCCAAGAGTCCGGCGAAGACCAGATCGCCCCATCGCGCATAGAATGTCGGGGCGCCTGAGCGCGGCAGGCCAGCATCCAGCACGCCTTCGCTGCCGAGCGGCAGGCTGGCGACGACGCGGCCATAGGCGTCGACGACACCGGAAATGCCGGTGTTGGCGACGCGGACGAGCGGCAGGCCTTCCTCGATGCTGCGCAGCCGCGCCTGGGCGAAGTGCTGATAGGGACCGCTAGTCTGGCCGAACCAGCCATCATTGGTGAGGTTCAGGAAAAAGGCCGGGCGCGGCCCCCGCGGCACAACCGCGCCGGGAAAGACGGCCTCGTAGCAGATCAATGGCGCCGCGGTCGGCAGCCCCTTGATCGCCAGGGGCAAATGCGTGCTTCCCGCCGAAAATCCTCCGGGAACCGAGACGAACTGCGACAGGCCGACGGCGCGGATCAGCGTGCCGAGGATCGGCGGCAGATATTCGCCGAAGGGCACGAGATGGACCTTGTCGTAGCTCGCGACGATGGCGCCCTCGTCGTTCACGACCTGAATGGAGTTGTAGATCGGCGGCCGGCCCTCGCCCGGCAGAATCTCGCCGGCCCTTGCCGCGCCGGTGATCAGGGTCACGTCCGGCGGCAGGGCGGCCGCGATGCGCGCGAGCGCTTGCGGGGTGCGCCCGAGCAGGAAGGGGAAGGCGGATTCGGGCCAGATCACATGGGTGACGTTCTGGAGGCCCGGCGTCTGCGGACTCGTCGCCCGGTCGCTGAGCTCGAGATAGTGGTCGAGGATCGCCGCGCCGTTATTGCCGTTGAACTTGGCGTCCTGCGGCAGGTTCGGCTGCATCAGCCGCAATTTGACGCCGGCGACCAGCGGCGAGGGGCCGGACGGCACGCGCCAGACGCCATAGGCGAAGAAGGCCGCGAGAGCGGCCAACGCCAATAGCGACGGCGCCCAGCGCCCGGACGGGCCCGCCGCAGTGCCCAGCGTCGCGGGTGCCGCGCCGATTGCCACGGCGAAGAGCGTGAGCCCATAGAGCCCGAAGAGCGAAGCGACCTGCGCGAGATGGATCTCGCCGGCCAGCATCATGCCGTAGACGTTCCAGGGGAAACCGGTCAGCACATGGCCGCGCAGCCACTCGCTGATCCCCAGCATCGCGGCGAGGACAAGGATGCGGCCCGCGCCCTTCGGCCAGAACAGCCGCGCCGCGCCGAAGGCGAAAGCCGGAAATACCGCGAGGAAAGCCGGCAGCGCGACGACGCCGAGCGGCATCGCCCAGGCAAACTTGTCGGCCTCGACCAGAAAGGCGGCGCCGAGCCACCACAACCCGGCGACGAAGAAGCCGAAGCCCCACCACCAGCCGGCCACGAAGGCGGAGCGGAAGCGTTGCCAGCGCGTCGTCCCGACCGCGCCGTCCATCAGCCAGATGGCAAAGGTCATCGGCAGGACGACGAGCGGCCACAGATCCAGCGGCGGCAAGGCGAGCGCGCCGCTGGCGCCAGCGGCAAAGGCGATGAGCCGCCTGCGCCATCCCCAGGCCAGGATGACGGCCTCCGCGACCCCAGTGATCGGCATCAGCCGGGCTCCATCGCCGCTTCTTCAGGCGCCGTCCGGTCGCGGCGACGGATGGTCAGGCGCTTCACGCGGCGCTGATCGGAATCGAGGACCTCGAAGGACAGGCCCTCGGGTCCGTCAACGATCTCGCCCTGCGCCGGAACGCGGCCGGCGAGCGTGACGATCAGCCCGCCCAGCGTGTCGATGTCGTCGGCGACCTCGTTGCCGGAGAGATCGACCCCGGTCGCCTGCTTGAGTTCGTCGAGGGTGGCGCGTGCATCGGCCGTGAAGCAGTCGTCGCCGGCCGGCGTGATCGGCGCCTCCTCCATGTCGTGCTCGTCCTCGATATYGCCGACGACGATCTCGATCAGGTCCTCGATCGAGACGAGCCCGTCCGTGCCGCCATATTCGTCGATCACGAGGGCGATATGGGTGCGGGTCGCCTGCATGCGGACGAGCAGGTCCACCGCCGGCATCGACGGCGGAACGTAGAGGACGGGGCGCAGCAGCTTCGTCGCCGCGAGCGGGGTGGAAAGATCGACCGCCGCCAGATCGTGCGGAGCCGTCTGCGCCTCCTCGGTATCGCTGCCGGCCATGCCCGCGGGATGGGCTTTCTCGGCGATGTATTCGAGGAAATCGCGGATATGGACCATGCCGCGGGGATCATCGAGCGAATCGTCGAAGACCGGCAGGCGCGAATGGCCGGCCGTGCGGAAATGGGCGAGGAGCTGGTCGAGCGTGACATCCGCCGGCACCGCGACGATGTCGGCCCGGGGTATCATGACATCGCTGACGCGGCGCTCGCGCAGGCCCAGCACATTGGTGAGCATGGCGCGCTCCTGCGCCGAGAGGTCAGCCAATTCGCCATTCGCCTCAGCCAGCGCCTCGACGATCTCCTCCCGCGCCGTGCCGCCGCCGCGCAATCCGAGCCGGTCGAGGAACTGGCCGAGCCAGTGGCCGAGGCCCCGGCCGGCGGTTTCGTTCTGGGATTGTCGACTGTCGTCGCTCATGGCCGTGAATGTTCTGAGAAAGACGGGGCCGGCTCGGTCACGAGCTCGGCATCGGCGTAAGGGTCGGCAATGCCGAGACGCGCGAGCGCCTCGACCTCGAGCGCTTCCATGCGGCGCGCCTCGGCCTCGGTCTCGTGATCCTCGCCGAGCAGGTGCAGCAGCCCGTGGATGACGAGATGGCGGAAATGGTCGGGAAAGCTCTTGCCCTCGGCTTCGGCCTCGCGCGCCACGGTCTCGTAGGCGACGACGATGTCGCCGAGCAGCGGGCTGGTCGCGATGCGCTCCGGCGGCGCGGCCGGGAAGGAGAGCACGTTGGTCGCCTTGTCGAAGCCGCGCCAGTCGCGGTTGACGAGGCGGATGCGCCGGTCGTCGGTCAGGAGCAGGCTGAGCTCGGCGCCGTCCAGGGGCCGGCGCGGCGCGACGGCGAGCCCCGCACGAATCGCCTCACCGGCGATGGCGCGCAAGGCTGCGAGATTGCCCAGCTCGCGCCAGCGGCGCGACTCGGCACGGATATCGAGAACCAGAGCCGGAAGGCTCTCCGCGGGCGGCGCCGAACGCCGCGCGCGAGGTCGATCCTTCATCGCGGCCGCTCCCGCGCCAACATCCGCTTCAATCCTTCACTGTCGCCCTCGCGATGCGCCTCGGGAGCCGCTGCGGAATTGCGCATCGCTTCCTCGCGCTCCTCGCGTTCGCGCCTCGCCGACGCCTCATAGGCCATCACGATGCGGCGCACCAGATCGTGGCGGACGACATCGCCCTCCTCGAAGCGGGCATAGCCGATGCCCTCGACGTCCTTGAGCAGCTTCGCCGCCTCGACGAGGCCGGAGCGCTGGCCGGGCGGCAGGTCGATCTGCGAGGGATCGCCGGTGATGATCATGCGCGAGCCCTCGCCCAGGCGGGTGAGGAACATCTTCATCTGCATCGAGGTGGCGTTCTGCGCCTCGTCGAGCAGCACGACGGCATTGGTCAGGGTCCGGCCGCGCATGAAGGCGAGCGGCGCGATCTCGATCATGCCGGTCTGCAGGCCGCGCTCGACATGGCGCGCCTCCATGAAGTCGTTGAGCGCGTCGTAGATCGGCCGCAGATAGGGATCGACCTTCTCGCGCATGTCACCGGGCAGGAAGCCGAGGCGCTCACCCGCCTCGACGGCCGGGCGCGACAGGATCATCCGCTCGACCACGCCCTGCTCGATCAGCGAGACGGCATGCCCGACCGCGAGCCAGGTCTTGCCGGTGCCGGCCGGCCCCTCGGCGAGAACGAGCTCATGGCGCTTGAGCTGGCGCAGATAGGCGTCCTGCGCCGCGTTGCGGGCTCTTACAGGGCCCCGCTTCCTGGTAACGATCGCGTCGAAGGAGGCCTTGCCGGTGTCCGCCGTCGGGAAGAGCGAGCGCTGGACGTTGCTCTCCTCGATCGCACCGTCGACATCGCCGAGCGTCACCGCCGCGCCGGCCTTGGCGCGGGCATAGAGCGTCTTCAGCACGCGGACAGCCTGCTCGGCCGTCTCGCGCGGTCCCTTCGCCGTGACATGGTTGCCATTGGGATTGACGACGACGCCGAGCCGCCGCTCGAGATGAGCGAGGTTCTGGTCGTACTGGCCGAAGACCAGGCTGGCGAGGCGATTGTCTTCGAAACTCAACGTCACCTCGGTCGCCGGCAGGCCCTCGCGGGCGAGGCTCTCCCCGCGCGCCGGCGCGATCTCGCGCCGCGGGGTCCGGTCGGGTTTCGGCGTCATCGAATCAGCCTGTGCCAAATGCGTCATCTCCCTGACGGTTATTCCGGCCGGACAGGAACGACCGGCCCGGTCGTCTCACAGCATATCCGAACGCAACAATTTCAGCCTGATGACAGGGTGTGCTCAACCCGCAGATGGGGGCGAGAGGGCGCGCGCTCAAGCGGCCATTTCCTTTCGCGAACCTGCCCCGGCCTCAAATTTGCGGCCGAAGAGCGAATTGGTGCTGGTGCGCTCGATCACCACCCGCACGATATCCCCGATCTGATTCGTCTCGCTGTCGATCTGCACAGCCTGCAGATAGGGCGACTTGCCGGCAAGCTGTCCCGGGTGGCGCCCGGCACRTTCCAGCAACACATCCACAGCCCGTCCGACCATCGCGGCGTTGAAGGCCTGGCGATGGTGCTCGATCCGCTCCTGCAATCGATAGAGCCGCTCGTCCATGACGGCGCGCGGAATCTGCCCGTCGAGATCGGCGGCAGGCGTGCCGGGACGCGACGAATATTTGAAGGAATAGCTCGAGGCGAAGCCGATCTCGTCGACGAGGCGGATCGTGTCCTCGAAATCGGCATCGGTCTCACCGGGAAAGCCGACGATGAAGTCGGAGGACAGCGCGATGTCCGGGCGTGCCGTGCGGATGCGCTCGATCAGGCGGCGATACTCGTCGCCGGTGTGCTTGCGGTTCATCGCCGCGAGGATGCGGTCCGAGCCCGCCTGCACCGGCAGGTGCAGGAAAGGCATCACCTGGGGCAGATCGCGATGAGCGGCGATGAGATCGTCGTCCATGTCCCGGGGGTGGCTGGTGGTATAGCGGATGCGGGCGATGCCCGGCACCTCGGCGACGCGATGCATCAATCGCGCGAGGCCCCAGACGGCGCCGTCCGGGCCTTCGCCGTGATAGGCGTTGACGTTCTGGCCGATCAAAGTGACGTCGCGCACGCCGGCTTCCGCCAGCCGCTCGACCTCTGCCACCACCTGCGCCACCGGGCGCGAGAACTCGGCGCCGCGCGTATAGGGCACGACGCAGAAAGCGCAGAACTTGTCACAACCTTCCTGCACCGTGACGAAAGCGGAGACGCCGCGCGCGCGAATGACCTGAGGCCTGGGCGCCGGCAGGAAGCCGAACTTGTCCTCGATGGGGAGATCGGTATCGACGACGCGCTTGCCCGCCGCCTCGGCCAGAAGCTCGGGCAGGCGGTGATAGGCCTGCGGGCCGACGACGAGGTCGACCGCCGGCTGGCGGCGCTGGATCTCGCCGCCCTCGGCCTGGGCGACGCAGCCGGCAACGACGATCTTCGTCTCCTGGCCCTCGGCCTTCTGGGCGTTCTTGATGTCGCGAAGCTTGCCGAGTTCGGTATAGACCTTCTGCACGGCACGGTCGCGGATATGGCAGGTGTTGAGCAGGATCAGATCCGCGCCTTCCGGCGTCGCCGTCTCCTCATAGCCCTGCTCGCCCAGGATRTCGGCCATGCGCTGCCCGTCATAGACGTTCATCTGGCAGCCGAAGGACTTGATGTGGACTTTCTTCATCGTCGCGGTCGGGATCTCCAAACCGTCTCCTTACTCCGGTTCGCGCGGCTTGAAAATCACCGCCATGCCGCAACGGACGGAAAGCAAGCGGCGGGCCAGGGCTTCCTTACCCGGCGGGACGGCCGGTCACGGCTTCGCGGCGGGCGGCGCGCACCGTCGCCTCCGCCAGCCGCGTCGCCTCCTTGCGCGAGGTCGCCCGGCCCATCACGATCGGCGCGCCCCAGACCAGTTCGACATCGACCTTTCCGCAGGCGAGCACATGCCTGAGATGCGGCACGAGCTCGGTATCGCCATACCAGGCGAGCGCGCCGCGCTCGATGCGCCCGCCGGGCAGGCCCTGCCAGCCGGTATAGGTGACGGCCAGCGGATAGACCGTCACGTCGCTTTCGGTGTCGCCCATCGCCTGATGGGCGGCGCCGAGCAGCGAGGAGCGGAAGGGCAGGATGCGCGTTCCGTCCCCGGTCGTGCCCTCGGCGAAGAGGACGATGTCCTCCCCCGCCGCGATGCGCGCACCCATCGCCGCGGCGACGCCGGCCGTGGCGCTGCGGCGCTGGCGGTCGATGAAGACCGTATGCTGGAGCTTCGCCAGGAAGCCGATGACGGGCCAGCTCGCGACCTCGCTCTTGGCGACGAAGGCGAGCTTCTGCTCGGCCCCGAGCACGCAGATATCGAGCCAGGAAACATGGTTGGCGACGATCAGCGCGCCCGCTCCGGGCGATGGCGGCGTGCCCCTGACCCGGCGGCGCACGCCGAGGCAGAAGCAGACGAGCCGATGGAAGCGCAGCGGCAGGACGCCGGCCTGCGCCGGCCATGCGCGGAGGACCACGAGCTGCAACGGCACCAAGGCGAGCGTGCCGAGCCCGAGCAGCGCAAGGCGGAGCAGGGCGCCTGCGGATAGTCCGTTCATGCGCGAGCGGTTCCGGTCATCGGCGTCGGGTCGGTCCTGATGGGATGCAAGGGCTTCTCATCGCCCGATTGCGGGCGGATGTCACGCGAGATCGAGCCGCATSGYGAYSGCGGTGGCGCGCGWGCCGTCGGSCTTGGGRTAGTAGCCCTTGCGGCGSCCAACCTCGCGRAAGCCGAAATGGCGATAGAGCCGCTCCGCCGGCTCGTTGCCCTCCTCGACCTCGAGGAAGACCTGCGTGATGCCCTCGCTCGCCAGATGGGCGAGATGGACGGCGAGCAGGGTGCGGCCGAGCCCGTCCCGTCGCCGTGCCGGAGAAACGACGATGCTGAGGATCTCGGCCTCGTCCGCCGCCTTGCGCGACATCACGAAACCATCCGGGCTATGGCCGCCGCCGCTGAAGACGCCATCGGCCACGACACCCGAATCGGCAATCAGCGCGGCGCATTCGGAAGGCTCCCAGCCGCGGGCGAAGCCGCCCAGATGATGCAGCGACGCGACCTGCCGCGCATGGGCGACATCGAGGCGCCCCGTCCGCGCGGGAGCCGAACCGGGATGAAGGAGCCTGCGCAACCAATCCATGC
>NZ_JBFRDQ010000175.1:0-26326 GCF_052113865.1 Allobosea sp. TAB14
GTTAACAACTCCTTAACAAAATAGCGCGGCTTTCGGGCTTTCGAAAAGTTAAAACCCCGTTAATGGTTAATGCGTCACAGCAACTGCCGGCGTTCGGACCTGGCGTTGCCTGCCGAAGATCGTCCGACCCCGGTTCGTTTCCGGCTGCTTTGGAGCCCGTTTGTCCGAGATCTGGCGCCGGCTCCGCACCAGCGTGTAAAACGCCCGGCCGAGACTTAGCGGGCACCGCGCGGTCATGCCACATTGGGAAGCAGGATCGTCCAATGGCCCGCGCTGTCGCGTGTTGTCAGCTCTCAGGCAACCCGGCGGCGATCATAAGGCTCACGACTCGTTCGGAGGCCTTGAGATACACCGGGCTCGTATTGCGGGTGGGCGGCGGCGCATTGCGTGCCGTCGAACCTGGTCTCAGTTCGAGGGCCTTGGCGATGGCTGCCCTGGCGTCGTCGGTTCGGCCCAATTGCTGATAGGCGGCGGCCAGCAGCAAATGCGTGCGTCCGCTGGCCGACGTGATGGCGATCGATCGCTGCAGCCAGGGCAATGCTTCTTCGGCGCGACCCATGAGCAGGCAGGCCAAGCCCGCTCCGATCGCCCATGTCCAGCGAGCGACCTGTGGCGTATCGAACCGATCCGCTTGCTTGAATGTTGCGAGCGCGTCGTCGAAACGGCCCAAGAAGATCTGGGAAAGTCCGGTAAGGTACAAAGCGCTTCCGTCCCACGGATTGAGGGCGAGCACCTTACCGCATGCCACCAGGCTTTCGACGAAGCGGTTAGTCGTCGACAGAAACCGGCAATGCGTTTGGAGCACCGGGATGTAATTGGGCTGCGCGCGCAACGCGCGTTCCATGACCACGCCGACGCGGTTCTCGACCGACACGCGCTCCGCAGCAGGGAACCAGGCCATCTGAATCCCGCGCAGTTGAAATGCCGCGAGCGCAACTTGCAGGTCGACATTGCCGGCGTCGTCGGCGAGGGCTTGTTCCAGCATCGCCTGCGCGGCACGAAAGCGCTCCAGCGTCGTCTGGTTGATCGAGGCCGTTGCTTGTTCTATGGCGACTTTGGTGCTGCCTGCTGGCAAGCCGTCGGCCGCTCGTTCTCCTGAATTCAGAAGCACGTTGATGCGCAGCGCCAGCGCGTGGCCCATGCCGGCCGTGAGGCGGGTCTGCTGGAGTTGCACATCGGTGTCGGTCAGGCCGACCGACACCGATGTGGTCCACTTGACCGCGCCGGTCGTCGGCTCGGTCATGCGCACACGCAAATTCCACGCTGCTTCGGTCTTCTCCAGTTCACTGCTCACGACGAGATCGGTGGCTGGTACGGCGCCTCCGGGCGGGATCACCACCTGGATCGTCTCGATTTTCGCCAGGCCGTCAGTCAGGTCGCGGGTGACGCCGGCCGCCATCCGGGCGGCCAGAGGGTCATTGCTCGCGGTTGTCACGGGGATCACGGCGACGGTCGGGCGCGAGCCTGCGAAGAGATGGGAAAGCCGCGTCGCGGCCGCCGCCAAAGCCGACACGCCGAGCCCCGCCATGGTCAAGAGTGCGGCGCGGCGCCGCATCTTGAGATCGAGCCAGCTTCCGGCCAGTTCGCTTTCCGTTTCGGGGCCAACAGTCGAGGCAGCGTCTTTCCGCGCGGTCGTATCCGTTGTGTCCGATACCTCGGCCTCTAACAGATAGCCCCGACCGGAGACGGCTCGGATCAACTGGCGCCTGTCATCGCCCAGCGCGGTCCGAAGCTCTCGGATACACTGAAACAGGCTGTCGTCGCTGACATGGACGTCCGGCCAGACCGCCTCCATTAGCTCGTTCTTGCTGATGATTCGCCTGGGGTTGGCGGCGAACAGCCACAGCAGATCGAAAGCCTTCGGCCGCAGCTTGATCGTCCCGCCATCGGGGCCCCGCAGCTCGGAACGCCGCTGATCGACTTCAAATCCTGCGAATCTGAGCACCTGCCCCCCTTCTCCAGCGTTGCCACAGAACCGCGGTATTCTGCCAAAAGCACGCAGATTCCTCAAAAGCCATCCCGATTCCCTCAGGAAAAGAAAATTTCAGCGAAATTTCAGAATTCCCCCGCCGCCCTTTCAGGACCCTTCCGGCCAGCGCTGACATAAGGCGCTGGAGCACAACGAACGCGCTCGCGGGGCTCGATCACGGGAAGCGCGGAAAAGGCATGACGCTTGGATGCGCTGCGGGAACACAAGTCCCGATTCCAGGCTGGGGGAACGATGTCTTCAGGGGTGCATTCGGCTTCGGCGCGCGGCGTCATGGGCAACCTGTTGCGCGCCGCGTTGCTGGCCTCCACGGCGCTGACGGTGACCGGCATCCGGCTCCGACGCGGTGCTACCTGGGTACCTTCTCCCGGCAGCGGCGATACCGGCACCAAAGCACGCGGGGCATCGCGGTGAGGGCAGTCAGAATTTCCGAGGTGCGCGCCAGCCGCTCCGCACTGCGTGTGCCCGCATCGGGTGTCGTCGTCGCCTCTTTGGCTGCGGCGCTTGCGAACTCCGTCGCGCCGTTGGCGCTGATCCTCGCGGCGGGACCTGCGCTGGCGGACAGCATTGGCCAGAACGGCGGAACCGGCGGCAATGCGCCGAACTATTCGGCTGCGGGCAGCGGCGCCTCGGCGGGCCTCGCAGGGGACGGCTCGACGACCGGGTCGAACGGTGGCGGCGGCTCGACCGGCGGCTCGGGCAACCGCGGCGGCTCGGGAGGAGGATCGGACGGCGGCGGCGGCGGTGGCGGAGGCTACGGCCTGGGCGCCGGCGGCGGCGGCGGCGGCGCGGGTGGGGCGGGCCTCACGCTGACGACGGACCTTACCAACAACGCTACGATCAAGGGGGGCAATGGCGGCAATGGCGGGTCCGGCTCCGCGAACTATGCGCAGTCGTGGAACTATGCGGGCGGCGGCGGTGGCGGCGGCGGTGGGTCCGGCATCATCGTTACGACCGGAACCAGCCTCGCCAATTCAGGCGTGATAGCGGGCGGCAAGGGCGGCGGCGGCGCGGCCGTTATCGGGCCGGGCATCGCCAATCCCTTCGCCGACTTCTCGGGCAACGGCGCGGGCGGCAATGGCGGCAACGGCGTCACCGCCACCGCCTCCAGCGGACTGACGATCACCAATTCCGGTACGATCCAAGGCGGCGGCGGTGGAACGGACTTCCTGAACTCCCAGCCCTATCGCCCGCAGGCCGGCGGCTACGGCATCATTGGCCAGAACCTGACGATCATCAACAGCGGGAGCATTCAGGGCGGCGCGCGCGGCGGCGCCGGCGGTCTGTCGGGAAACCTCTCCTCCGCGATCGTCATCACCGGCGGCACGAACAGCATCACGGCGCTGACCGGCAGCAATATCGGCGTGATCGAACTGCTCGGGGGCACCACGGAGATTTCCGGCACTTACAACAATGTTCTCAATGCAAATGCAGGTGTCACGCTCGCCTTGGGTGTTGCCGGAAATGCCACCGGCTTTACCCGCCTCAACAATGCGGGCGGCACGATCAACATCGGTGACGGCAACATGCTGTCCGCCGGAACCATCTGGAATGCCGGTGGAGGGATAATCAACCTGGGGACCGGTGCCACACTTTTCGGCACCGGCAACACGCTGAATAACGATGCCACCATCAATGTCGGTACCGACGGCGTTGTGATGGACAATGGCGACATCAACAACAACGCTGGCGGCATCATCAACTTCAATGGCCCCGGCGGCACGGCGATACTTTCCCCTGGGGCTGGTTACAACGTCAACAACAGCGGCCAGATCAAGGTTCTCGGCGGCGATGTTGATGTCCAGACGAGCAACATCAACAACCAGGGCAACGGTTCGGTGTCGCTCACTGGCGGCGACATGTTTGGCGTCTCCACATTCACAAATTCAGGCGCGGCGATCCTCAATATCGGCGCAGGCCGCAAGCTCAGCCTGCAAATCCTCGCTTTCAATGGCGGCAGCATAAGCGGCACTGGCACAATCGAAGCCGCGAACGCGTTCAACCTCTGGGGCGACGGCACGGTTGGCGCAACACTCTCCGGCGCAGCGCAGCTGACCAGAGGCGGTCCCGGGACGACAATTCTAACCGGCAGCCACAGCTACACCGGCGGCACCACGATCAACGCCGGCATATTGCAACTTGGCACCGCTGGCACCGCCGGCTCGATCCAGGGCCAGGTCAATGTGAACGGCGCTGGTACATTCACCGTCACAAATGCCACCACCACGGGCATCACCGGTATCACGAATACCGGCACAACCAACTTCCAGAATGGAACCAGCGCCGGCAACGCCACCATAACCAACAGCGGCGAACTCTATTTCTACAATACCAGCAGCGCCGGCAGTGCTGTCGCAGCGGTTTGCTGAACTTCCACAATGCAAGCTCCGCAGCCAATGCCATCATCACAAATGGCGCCACGCTGTCCTTCTACGACACGAGTACGGCCGGCGGCGCCAGCATCACCAACAATAGCGATCTCACATTCTACGACGCGAGCGGCGCCGGCAGCTCGGCGATCACCAACAACGGCAGCCTGACGTTCCGCTCTACCAGCGCGGCCGGCAACGCCAGGATGATCAACAACTCCAGCCTTGTGTTTCTCCACAATAGCAACGCCGGTGGCGCCGAGATCATCAATGGCTCGGCTGGCACTGTCGATTTCTCGGGCTCGACGGGTGCCGCCGGTGACAAAAAACTCACCGCCGGCTCGATCGCAGGTGGCGGCTCCTATCTGCTTGGCGCCAACGAACTGACTGTCGGCTCGAACAATCTCTCGACAGAGGTGGGCGGCGTGATCTCCGGCACAGGCGGCTCGCTGGTCAAAACTGGCACCGGCACGCTGACGCTGTCGGGGATCAATACTTATACCGGCGGCACCACGATCAACGGCGGCACCTTGCAGCTCGGCAATGGCGGCATGAGTGGCTCTATTCTGGGCGATGTCCTCAACAACGGCACGTTCGCCTTYAACCGCTCSGACGCGGTGACTTTCTCCGGCGCCATCTCCGGCAGCGGCGCCGTGCGCCAGGTCGGTTCGGGCACGATAACCCTGACCGGWACCAACAGCTACRCGGGCGGCACGACGATCAGCGGCGGCAYKYTGCARCTCGGCAATGGCGGCACSAGCGGCTCGATYGYCGGYGATGTCGYCAACAACGGYAYGCTCGCCTTCAACCGCASCGAYGSGSTGACYTTCTCCGGCGSCATYTCCGGCAGCGGYGCCGTGCAGCAGATCGGTACGGGCACGACRRCCCTGACCGGWACCAACAGCTACACGGGCGGCACGACGATCAGCGGCGGCATGCTGCAGCTCGGCARTGGYGGCRCSRGCGGCTCGATCGTCGGYGATGTCGYCAACAACGGCACGCTCGCCTTYAACCGCTCCGACGCGGTGACTTTTTCCGGCACCATTTCCGGCAGCGGCGCCACGCAGCAGATCGGTACGGGCACGACGACCCTGACCGGGAGCAACAGCTACATCGGCGACACCATCGTTTCAGCCGGCCGGCTGCAGTTCGGCGACAGCAGTGCGGGCGGCAGCAACAATCTCGGCGGCAACCTGACCGTGACCGGCGGCATGCTGGCGATCCAGACACCGGCGACCGTGAACCTTGAACGAGCCGCAACCTTTGCCGACGGCACCGGGCTGTCCATCGCCGCCGGCCCGGCCAGCCCGGCGCTGTCGGCCCGCAGCGTCACGATCGCCAACGGCGTTACCTTCAACCTCACCGGCATCAGCGATGCGAGCCAGCTCGACAAAGTGCTGATCGACACCCGCCTGGGGATCGTGGGCGACTTCGCTAATGTCAGCGTGGGCGGCTTTAGCGGCACGGTGGATTATCTCACCCTATCCACCCGCAAATCGGACGACGGCCTGCAATATCTCGCGAGCTATGGCCTGAGCTGGACCGCCGGCAACAATCTCGCCAACGGCACCTTCACCCTGACCGGTGCGACCGACTCCTTCACGGTCGGAGCGGTGCTCGCCGACCGGGCGGCAAACCCGGCGACGGGCTGGAACGGCACCGCGCTCACCAAGGCCGGCGCCGGCACACTCACCCTGACCGGCGACAACACCTATACCGGTGGCACGACGATCGCTGGCGGTGTGCTGTCGGTGTCGCGCGACGCCAATCTCGGCGCAGCGGCAGGGGGTCTGTCCTTCACCGGTGGCGCCCTCGCGACCACGGGGAGCTTCGATACCGCCCGGTCGATCGCGCTGACGCAGACAGGGCACTTCGACATCGCCGCCGGAACCAGCCTCGGCCTGACCGGCACGGTGTCGGGGAGTGGCGATCTGATCAAGCAGGGCGACGGCACGCTGCGGCTCGACAATGGCGCCAACGCCTACGGCAACACCCTTGTCGCGGCCGGCACGCTGATAGGCAATGCCCGTTCGGTCTCGGGCAATGTCAGCAACGCCGGCACGGTCGTCTTCAATCAGGCGACTGACGCCGCCTTTGCGGGCAACATCGGGGCGCTCAATGGCTCGCGAGGTGCGATGATCAAGCGCGGTGCAGGTGTTTTGAGCCTGACGGGCCTGTCGTCGCTCGATTGGACGGTCGACTCCGGCGGGCTCGCCACCGCGGCCGAGCGCTTCGGCGGCAATGTCGCTCTCGGCTCGGGCGCGTCCCTGACCTTCGATCAGGCCGTCAACGCGACCTATGCCGGTGTGATGTCCGGCAGCGGCCGCTTCGCAAAGGCCGGTACAGGCCTTCTCACCCTGACCGGAAATTCCTCCGCCTTCTCCGGGACGACCACGATCGAGAACGGCACGCTGGCGGTCAACGGTTCACTCGGCGGTACCGTCGATGTGTTGGCCGGCAGCCGCCTGCAGGGCAGCGGCGTGCTGAGCAATGTGAGCGCTTCGGGCACGATCGCCCCGGGCAATTCGATCGGCACGCTGAACATCGCCGGAAACGTCATCTTTGCGGCGGGCTCGATCTACGAGGTCGAGGTGAACGCGGCGAGGCAGTCGGACAAGATCGTCGCCAGCGGCACGGCGACCATCGCCGGCAGCTCGGTCAAAGTGCTGGCGGACAGGGGCAACTATGCGCCGCAGACCCAGTACACGATCCTCACCGCCAATGGCGGCCGGGGCGGCACCTTCAGCAGCGTGACCTCGAACCTCGCCTTCCTCGATCCCTCGCTCAGTTACGACGCCAACAACGTCTATCTGACGCTGACGCGGAATGTCGCCAGCTTCCAGAACGTCGGCCTGACCCCGAACCAGATCGCCACCGGCGGCGGCGTCGAGAGCCTTGGGGGAGGCAACCCGGTCTACAATGCGGTGCTGAACCTGTCGGCTCCGCAGGCGCAGTACGCCTTCGACCAGCTCTCGGGCGAGATCCACGCTTCGGCGAAGTCGGCGCTGGTCGAGGATAGCCGCTTCATCCGCAACGCCATCAACGACCGCATCCGTGCGGCCTTCGAGAGCGCCGGCGCCGCGAAGGGCATGGTCACGACYTATGTCGACGGCAAGCCGGTTGCGGTCGGCGCGACGACGGATCGTCTGGCGGTCTGGGGCCAGGGCTTCGGCTCCTGGGGGCACACCAATGGCGACAGCAATGCCGCGCGCCTCAACCGCTCGACCGGTGGATTCTTCATCGGCGCGGATGCGCCGGTGCTCGACAGCTGGCGCTTCGGCGCGGTCGCGGGCTACAGCCGCGTCAGCTTCGACGTGAAGGACCGTCACTCGTCCGGCTCGAGCGACAATTACCATGTCGGCTTTTATGGCGGCACGAACTGGGGTGATCTCACCTTCCGGACCGGCGCCGCCTACACTTGGCATGACGTCTCGACCTCACGGAACGTGATGTTCCCGGGCTTCGGCAATGGCCTGAAGGGCGACTACAACGCCGGCACGGCGCAGGTCTTCGGCGAGCTCGGCTACGGCTTCACCATGGGCGCGACCCGGTTCGAGCCCTTCGCCAACCTCACTCATGTGAGTATCCATACCGATGGCTTCACCGAGAGGGGCGGGGCGGCTGCGCTGATCAGCCAGGGGGCCACCACGGATGCGACCTTCACGACATTGGGCCTTCGCGCCTCGACCAGCTTCGACCTCAACGGCGCGGCTGTGACGGTCAAGGGTATGGCAGGCTGGCGTCACGCCTTCGGCGATGCGACGCCGCTCTCGGCGATGCGCTTTGCCGGTGGCGGCGACGCCTTCTCGACCGGCGGCGTTCCGATCGCGCGCAATGCGGCGGTGGTTGAAGCCGGCCTCGACTACGCTCTCTCGCCAAACGCGACGCTCGGCGTCACCTATGGCGGCCAGTTCGGCTCAGGTCTCTCGGACCAGTCCGCTCGCTTCGACCTCAACGTCAAGTTCTGAGAGTGGAAACTGAGTTGACTGTGAGCAAAGACACGCAGCAGGGACAGGGACGTCGGCGCTTCCACTCTTCTACAGAGCCCCCGTGCTCCTGCGCTTTGAAGACCACGGCGATGTGGGTCTCGAACCGTCCGCCAATTTCGGGTTTGCGAGCGAGGCCGTCGCCGTTCCCCTTTGCATCGGCGCGTTTGCCCTCGCCATACGCCACCATCCGATCGTCTGCGCGACCGATGGCGTGGCTTCGCCGCTTGCCGTTGTCGGCATCCGGCAAGGGCGCAACCTCTTCATCGAACGCGATGGGAGATGGCGTGCGCAGCTATGTTCCGGCCTATGTGCGCCGCTCCCCCTTCATCGGGACCGAGACACCCGCAAGGCGCAGCTACTGGCCATCGACCGGAAGTCAGACCRTTTTGTTGCTTGGATATCGATGCGACCGGACACGGAAGCGCCGGTTCGACGGAGAAGGCAAGCCAACTTCGACGGCGCAGGCGGCCATGGCCTTCTGCCGCGCCTACCATGTCGATGTCATCAACACGCTCGCGTTCGTCAGAGCGCTTGGCGAGGCGAAGCTGCCCACGCCGAACCAGTCCAGATACAGTTTCCCGATGGTGCCCAACAGATGCTGAACGGCTTCTGGGCGGTGGATGAGAAGGCATTCCGGGCGTTGCCCGCTAGAACCGACACCGACTGGTACGCGAAGGGCTGGCTCGATCTCGCCACGCTCCACCTTGCTTCGCTTCAGAGCTTTCAGGGTCTGCTCGATCTCAATGTGCAGCGCGCAAACGAACGAAAGGCGCTCGCATGATGACCAGCAAAGTCCGCTTTTTTGGAACCGGCTCGGTGGCCGCACTGACGATCGCTGCGGGCGTGACAGTGCATATGGTGGCGGGCGTCGCCGTCTCCACGCCAAGCCAGGCGGATTCGATCACCGACAGCCACGACAATCCTACCCCACAACGCTTCGAGCTCGCACAGGCCCAATCCGGTGGTCAACCGGCTGGCGGGAACACTGCGTCCGGTCTTCCCGGTGGGGCATCCTCGCTGAACGAGACCTACAAGGACTGGCGTGCCACCTGTGYGCAGCAGGGCAATCAGAASCGTTGCGTGCTGTCGCAGGTTCAGGCGCAGCAGAACGGTCAGCGGGTGCTCGCCATCGAGCTCAACGCGCCGAACGGCAACACCGTGTCAGGGACGCTGGTCCTGCCGTTCGGCCTTGCGCTCGATTCCGGCGTGACCTTCCAGATCGATGACAAGCCTGCGATGCAGCCGCTGCGCTTCCGCACTTGCGTGCCGGCTGGTTGCCTCGTTTCAGTGACCTTCGAGGCCCCAACGCTGGTCGCGCTGCGTGCGGGCACGGCGCTGAAGGTGAGAGCTGTCGCCGATGGTGGTGGCGCCACGCCATTTTCGATCTCGTTGCAAGGCTTCGCTACCGCCCTCGACCGCATGGCGGTGCTGTCGCACTGAATTCGGAGCTGATCGATCCGCCCGTACCGGTGAACAGCGCAGGCAATTCGCCGGCGGATTGAGGGGACGCTACGCTGTGCGACATCCACCATGGTCGGGCGGGTTCCGGAAACGAAGCAGATATCGCACGGAGCCGTGAATGGGGCGTGGGAAGCGTCGTTCTGACGCTAGGCCCCTGAGAGTGGGCTGCGGCGGATAGGCTCAGGACAACTGCTCATTGACGCGGCTGTTGGGATGCCTGGTGACCAAAGGATTGAGCAGCAGCCGGCCAAACATAGTGAGGAGGCTAGCTGCCCACTTACCGACGCTCAATCCTCCGAAACGTGTTGGATGTCCGGTTATGGGCATACACTCAATGTCTGGTCATGGCGCTTCTCGGCGGAACGGATCCCGCTTGCGTTGAGCGGCAATCTTCTGCGTTTAGCGGTCGGCAGTGGCGGCCAGCGGCTTCTCGGACATCTCGGTCGTGATCGCCTCATCGATCGGCGTCTCATAGGTCATCAGCATGTAGCCGAGCACCGAATAGAAGCCGACCGTCGCGATCAGGTCGAACACCGCCTCGCGCCCGATCGCCGCGGCGAGCTCCGCTTCGAGCGATAGCGACAGGCGCTTGTCGTCGAAGAGCGCATCGACCGCGCGTACGATCAGCCCGTCCTCGCCTTCCGGCTGGCCCCGCAGCGCCGCGATGCGGGCATCGCTCATGCCGAGCGCCCGCGCCCTGCTGACATGATGCGCCCATTCATAGGGCGAGCCCATGCGATGGGCCGCGCGCAGGATCACCACCTCCGAACGCACCGGCCCGAGCGCGCTGTCCTTGACGACATGCTGGCGCAAGGGCGCCCAGGCCTTCAGCAGCGCCGGATGATGCGCCATCGTCCGGTAGACATTGAGCGCGCCGGCAAAGCCGGTCTTCATCTCGGCGATCGTCTCGGGCCAGTCGGCATCGCTGATCGGCGGACAGGGAGAGATCGTCATCGGCTATCTCGCGGAGGTGAGGCGTTGAGGTATTTGGCGTAGAGCGCCGGTACCCGGTCGGCCCAGATGCCGGTGAAACTGCGATAGCGCGCGACCTCGGCGAGGTCGACCTCGACCCGCAGCACGCCCTCGCGATCATGATCGAGCGCGCCGAGCACGCGGCCATCCGGCGCCACCGCGCAGGAGCGGCCGAAGAAGCGCTGCCCGCCGCGGCTGCCGCTGCGGTTGCAGCTCAGGAAGAACACGCCGTTCTCGGTCGCCCGCGTATAGGCGCGGTGGATGAAGAGCCCCTCGTCGGTCACCGGCGCATTCTCCGCCCCGAACGAAGCCCAGACCGAGGTCACGATGCTCGCGCCCTGAAGCGCGAGGATGCGGGTGATTTCGGGGAAGCGGATATCGTAGCAGACCTGCATGCCGAGCCGCGTGCCGAAGACCGGGTAGGTGTCGATGCTGTCGCCGCCGCTGAAGAACAGCTTCTCGTTCTGCCACTGATGAATCTTGGTGTAGTCGCCGAGCACGCCCTCCGGGCCGATCAAGAGCGAGGCATTGCGCATCACGCCGGCGCGCAGGCGATCGCGCAGCCCGAGGCCGATGACGATATGTACGCGGTGCCGCGCGGCGAGTGCGACAAGCGCCCTCACCTCCTCGCCATCCGGCGCGGCGCAGGCCTCGTAGAGCGCCGCTCCGAAATGAGGGACGTCGCTGACGAGCGCCCCGCCCGGCACCAGGGGCTCGACATAGCCGGTGTTGGCGAGTTCGGGGAACAGGATGAGCTGGGCGCCTTTCGCCGCCTCGGCCGCGACGAAGTCGTGGATGCGGCGGAAGTTCTCGGCCGGCGCCAGAGACTGGACGTCGAGCTGGACGAGGCTGGCGGAAATCATGCGTCGGCTCCGGCGATGCGGCGCCCCGTGGCGAAATCCCAGTCCCGCCCCGGCGCCGCGTTGATCAAGGCTCGTGTATACTCATGGCGCGGCCGCGCCAGCACTTCGGCGGCCGGCCCGTCCTCGACGACGCGGCCGCGCTGCATCACCATCACCTCGTCGCAGATCTGCGCGGCGACGCGCAGATCATGGGTGATGAACAGCACGGCGAGATTGCGCCGCTGCTGGATCTCCGCCAGCAGCGCGAGCACCTGCGCCTGCACGGAGACGTCGAGCGCCGAGACGGCCTCGTCTGCGACAATGACCTCGGGCTCCATCATCAGGGCGCGCGCGATGGCGATGCGCTGGCGTTGGCCGCCGGAGAACTGATGGGGAAAGCGTTCGAGGCTTGTGCTGGGCAGGCCGACCACCTCGAGCAATTCGCCCGCGCGCTTCAGCGCAGAGCCGCGCTCCTCGCCGAGATTGAGCGGCCCCTCGATCAGGCTCTCGCCGATGCGCAGGCGCGGATTGAGCGAGCGATTGGGGTCCTGGAACACCATCTGCACGCGCCGACGCGCCGGGGCCAGCGCCTTCTGGCCCTGGAGCGGGGCGATGTCCTGGCCGTTGACCCGGATCTCGCCGCCGGTCGGATGTTCCAGGCGCATCAGGCAGCGCGCGACCGTCGACTTGCCCGAGCCGCTTTCGCCGACGATGCCGAGCGTGCGCCCACGCTCCAGCCTGAAGCTGACATCGTTCACGGCGCGGACAGTGCGGATATCCCGCCCCATCAGCTTCCCAAGCAGAGAACCGAAGCTGAAGGTCTTTTCGAGATTGCGGATCTCGACCACGGCCTCGGCCTCTTTCGGTGCAATACGTGGAGCACGCGGCACCAGCGATGGCACGGCCTGCAGCAGGTCGCGCGTGTAATCCTCGCGCGGCCGGCTCAGCACCTGCTCGACGGGACCGGTTTCGACGATCTCACCGCGGCGCATGACACAGACCCGGTCGGCGATGTCGACGACCACGCCCATGTCATGGGTGATGAACAGGACGGCGGTGTTCTGCTTGTCCTGCAACTCGCGGATCAGGCTGAGAATCTGCTTCTGCGTGGTGACGTCGAGCGCGGTGGTCGGCTCGTCGGCGATCAGGAGCTTCGGCTTCAAGGCGAGCGCCATCGCGATCATCACGCGCTGGCGCTGTCCACCCGAGAGCTGGTGCGACTTGCCGGAGCCGGATTCGCCGACGAGGCAAAGCGTCTCGCCCGGCATGATGTCGAAGCTGATGCCCTTCAGAATCTCGCTGGGCTCGCGGCCGCGCGTCGCGACCTTGAGGTCGCGGATCGAGAGCACCGGCTGGCTGGAGGATGTCGTCGTCATGGGGCTCTCCCCTGCATCTTCGGGTCGAGCCGGTCGCGCAGCGCGTCGCCCAGCAGGTTGATCGACAGGATGCAGGCCGACAGCACGATCGCCGGCCAGAACACCAGCCAGTGGTTGATCGCGAAATAGAGTCGCCCCTCGGCCATGATGTTGCCCCAGCTCGGGATCTCCGTGCCGATGCCGACGCCGAGGAAGGACAAAGCCGCCTCCGTCAGGATGGCGGAGGCATACATATAGGTCCCCTGCACGATCAGCGGGGCGATCGTCGTCGGCAGCAGATGCTTCCAGATCAGCTTGGCAGGCGGCGTGCCGAGCAGCATCGCCGCATCGACATAGGTCTCCTCGCGGGCGGCGATGACGCGCGCGCGGACCAGCCGGACGACCTGCGGAATCGCCGGGATCATGATCGCGATGATGACGGTGGTGAGCCCGCCGCGGACCAGCGCGACGATGGCGATGGCGAGCAGGATGCCAGGGATCGCCATCAGCCCGTCCATCATCCGCATCAGCACGCCGTCGACGCTGCGGTACCAGCCAGCGATCAGACCGAGCGGAAGGCCGATCACGATGGCGCCGATGGCGACGCCGGCCCCCACCAGCAGCGAGACCCGCGCGCCATAGACCACGCGCGAAAAGAGGTCGCGGCCGAAGCTGTCGGTGCCCAGCCAGTAGAGGTTCGAGGAAGGCTTGAGCCGCATCGCCGCGTTGAGCTTGGTCGGCTCGAAATTCGCGATGAACGGCGCGAAGACAGCCATCGCAACGACGATGATGAGGACGAGAATGGCGAGCACCGTCGTCCAGTGCGGCGGGTTTCTGAGCAGGCGGCGGCGCGGGAGGCCGCCCTGCGCGGGGTTCGATGCGGCGCTCATTGGTAGCGGATCCTCGGGTCGCTCAGCGCGTAGGAGAGATCGATCAGCAGGTTGATCAGCACATAGGTTCCGGCCGTCAGCAGGATGATCGCTTGGATCAGCGGGTAGTCGCGGGCGAGCACGCCGTCGACGACCAGCCGTCCGAGACCGGGGATGTTGAAGACCGTCTCGGTGACGACGACGCCGGAGACCATCATGGCAAAGCCGGTTCCGACCACGGTGAGGATCGGGATCGCGGCGTTGCGCAGGGCGTGGCGGAACAGGACGATGCGCTCGCCCAACCCTTTCGCCCGCGCCGTGCGGACATAATCCTCGCGCAGCACTTCCAGCATCGAGGCTCGCGTCATCCGCGAGACCAGCGCGATGTAGAAGAAGGAAAGTGCCAGCCCCGGCAGCAGGATGCGGTGGAGGAACTGGCCGAAGCCCTCGGCGAGCGGCTTGTAGCCCTGCACCGGGAACCATTTCAGGTCCACCGCGAAGACCGCGATCAGAACATAGCCGATCACGAAGATCGGGACGGAGAAGCCGACGACCGAGAGCGCCATGACGAAGCGGTCGACCATACCGCCATGGCGCCAGGCGGCGAGCACGCCGAGCGGCAGCGAGATGACGACCGTGAAGATCATCGCCATCACCGCGAGCGCCAGCGTCGGGCCGATGCGCTGGCCGATCATCTCCAGAACCGGGCGTTGCGAGATCAGCGAGTGCCCGAAATCGCCCTGCGCCATGCCGCCAAGCCAGGTGGCGAACTGGCCGGCGAGCGGCTTGTCGAGGCCGAGATTCTCACGGATCGCGGCAAGTTGGGCCGGCGTCGCCTGATCGCCGGCAATGGCCTGGGCCGGATCGCCCGGCGTCAGGCGCAGCAACAGGAAGACGAACAGCGCCACGAAGAACATGACGGGGATCGCCATCGCCAGCCTGCGCAGGAAGTAGGAAGCCATGTGGTGCTCCACGCCTGGGCGCTGGCCGGACAGCCAGCGCTCGGTCAAGCCAGCCGGGCGGCAATGCCGCCCGGTTCGCGATGTTACTTGCTCACGCCCCAGAACAGGGTGAGCGGGCCGGGCTGGAGGTTCTTCAGCTTGGCGCTCCAGGCGGCGACGGACTGGAACTCGCCGGCATTGAAGTAGAAGCCCTCGTCATAGGCGATCTGCTGGATCTCGCGGGCGATTGTCTTCTGTTCGTCGAGCGTCGGCGCGGTGAGGAAGGCAGCGCGCAGTTCCTCGACGCGGGCGCTTTTCGGCCAGCCCGACCACGCCGTCTCCGCGCCCGAGCCGTCGAGCAGGGCATGCACGGTCGGGTTCCAGATGCCGGAGACGCCCCAATAGGTGAACAGCATGTTCCAGCCGCCCTGTGCCACGGGTTGCGTGCTGTTCTTGCGCGACTGCAGCGTCGCCCAATCCATCGCGGCGACATCGACCTTGAAGCCGGCCTCGCGCAGGCGCTCGGCCGCGACGATGGGCTGGGTCGACAGGATCGTCAGGTCCGTCGGCTGCATCATCAGCACCGGCGTGCCGTCATAGCCGGAGGCCTTCAGCAGCTCCTTCGCCTTGGCCATGCGCTCCTTAGCGCTGCCTTTGAGATATTCCGAGCCGGCATCCGAGGCGAGCGGCACGTCGCAGCCATAGACCGAGGCGCAGAGCTTGTAATACTGGCTGTCGCCGATCGCGGTCTGCATCAGCTGCTCTTGGTCGAGCGCATACATCGCCGCCTGGCGGACCTTGGGATTGTCGAAGGGCGGCAGGCGATGATTGAAGCGGCCGGTGACCTGGCTGCCGAGCGCGTTGATGGCGCCCGTCTTGATCTCGTCATTGGCCTTGAGCAGCGGCAGCAGGTCGATCGTCACCTGCTCGATCAGGTCGACATCGCCGGACTGCAATGCATTGATCGAGGTCTGCATGTCCGGCATCGCCTTCCACACGACCTTGTCGACATTCACGGTCTTGCCGCCGGCGGTCCAGCTCATCGGCTCGGCGCGCGGCTTGTAGTCGGTGTTCTTGACATAGACGGCCTGATCGCCGGGACGATACTGGGCCGCGACGAACTTGAACGGGCCGGAGCCGACCATCTCCGTCACCTGCTGGCCGGCAGGCGTCTCGGCGAGACGCTTCGGCATCATGAAGGGCGGCACCGGCGAGGGCTTCGCCAGCAGTTCCAGCACCTGGCCGAAAGGCTTCGCCAGCTTGATGACGAGCACCTTGTCAGAGGTCGCCTCGATCGACGCGACCGAGCCCATCATCGTGCGCCCGGCGCCGTCATTCGCGGCCCAGCGCTTCAGCGAGGCGACGCAATCGGCCGCGGTCACCGGCGTGCCGTCATGCCATTTCAAGCCGTCGCGCAAGGTGAAGGTATAGGTCATCTTATCGGCTGAGACGGCGTAGTCGGCCATCTGCGGCTGCGGGTTGTACTTGGCATCCATGCCAAGCAGCGTGTCGAACACCATGAAGCCATGGGTGCGCACGATCTGGGCGGTGCTCAGGATCGGATCGAGCGACCTGAGCGGCGCCTGCATGACGACATTGAGCGTCGTCTCGGCAAAAGCCGGCAATGCGTGCAGGGAGCCGGCGAGCAGCGCCGCAGCCCCGAAAGTCCTGAACCGAAACGTCATTGTTATCCCCTCGTTTTTGGTTGCTTGGATTGGCGCGTGTCGTCAGGCGGGAGCGTCGCTCCACGGATAGGCGCGTGCCGTGTCGAGCTGGCGGTACGGGATCAGCCTGACATTGGCAGGGCCCAGATCGGGCGTGTCGACCACGAGGATGCGGTCGGCCATCGGCTCGTAGTAATCGCGAAAATGGGTCTTCGAGCGCAGCAGGATGACGTCGTAATCCTCCGGCTGCTCGCCAAAGATGAAGAACGGGTCGCCATCGACGGCGAAGGCGAAATGCGAGACCACGGAGATCCGGACCGCGCCAATCTGGAGGAGTGCCGTCAGCCCGAGATCGACGAAGGAACCGCGCTGGTAGCGGCCGGAGACGTTGAAGGATTTCGGCCCCGACCAGAGGACGCGTGCCACCGCCTCGACCGGCCCACCAGTCTCCGGCGCCGTCTTGCCGGCGAGCGCGACCGTGATCTCGGCGCCCCCCCCCGCTGCATTGGCCTGCGCGGCCGTCTCGGGGTCGAGCAGGAAAGGCACGTTGACCTTCCCGACATCGCGGCCGAGCAAAGCCCGCAGCAGATGGGTGGAATCGTTCATCCGGTCGGCATGCTCGAGCAGCACGATCGGCCGGCCCGTCGCGGGCTTGCGCTCGATATCGGCCAGAGCGTCCTCGACGCTCAGGATCGGGATGGCGTTGGCGATGGCCTTGCGCGCCGCGCGCAACCGGCCTGAGAAGGCCTGCGCCTTGGCCTCGGCCGCCTCCTGCCCGTCCCAGTCCAGGCAGATCACCGACATGCCGGTATTGGCGCTGTCGGCATAGGAGAAGCCGGCCATGATCGAGATGTCGCAATCGCCGTCCTGCTCGGCGGCCCGCGCCTCGGCGATGATCGAGGCCAGCGGTGCCAGCGCCGTCGCCGACATGATCGAGGGGATGACGACATCCGGCCGCGCCACCGCGAGACCCGGCCGACGGCCCTCGCGCAGGAACCTGAGCAGCGCGCGGGTCGCCCGCTCGCCGGTCTCGCCCATGTCGATATGCGGGGAATGGCGATAGGCGACGGCGATATCGGCGCCGCGCAGCGTCTCGCGGTCGATATTGCCGTGATAGTCGAGCGCGACGGCGATCGGCAGCGCCGGAAAGGCCGCGCGCACCGCGTCGATGACGTGCCGCTCGACATAGGCATAGCCGGGCGCCCAGCAGGCACCGTGCAGGAACAGGATGGCGCCGTCGAGCGGGCCATTCTTGCGGAGGCCCTCGACGATCTCGCCGGTGTAGTGCGCAACCGCCTCATCCGCAGTCGGCCCGAGCGCGCCGAGCAGCGTGTGGAACAGCGGCACGAACTCCGCGCCTTCCGCCTCGCAGATCTTCAGGCAGCCGCCGGGTACAGTGTTGGTACCGCGGAACCGTTCCGTCAGTTCAGCCCCGCGCACGCAGACGCGCTCGAACTCCGCCAGCTCCACGATCTGCGGAACGGCCGTGACCGATTCGAGATTGAAGCCGGCGAAGGCGATGCGGAACGCCATGGCAGCGGTCAGACCCTGACCGCCGCGTCGATCGCGCCGCCGATCCGCTCGACGATCAGATCGATTTCCTCGGGCGTGATGATGTAGGGCGGCGCCAGCAGGACATGATCGCCGATCCGCCCGTCAATGGTGCCACCCATCGGGTAGCTCATCAGGCCGCGCGCCATCGCCTCCTTCTTGATCCGGGCATGCACCTTCAGCGCCGGGGCGAAGGGCGTCTTGGTCTCCTTGTCAGCAACGATCTCGATGCCTCGGAACAGGCCGCGGCCGCGGATATCGCCGACATGGGGCGACTGGCCCAGCCGTGCATCGAGCCCGGCCTGAAGGCGCTTGCCCATCAGGCGGACGTTTTCCAGCATCTCCGGTTGCGAGATCAGCTCAACGACCTTGTTGGCCGCCGCCGCCGCCATCGGATGGCAGATATAGGTGTGGCCGTGCTGGAACAGGCCGGAGCCTTCGGCGAAGGCGCGGTAGATCCTGTCCGAGAGCAGCACCGCGCCGATCGGCTGGTAGCCGCCCCCCAGCCCCTTGGCGATGGTGACGAGATCGGGCGAGATGCCCTCCTGCTCGCAGGCGAACATCGTGCCGGTGCGGCCCATGCCGCACATCACCTCGTCGAGGATCAGCAGCACGCCATATTTGTCGCAGATGCGGCGGATACGGGAGAAATAGTCCGCGACCGGCCCGACAGCGCCGAGCGTCGCGCCAACCACCGGCTCGGCGATGAAGGCGATGACCTCTTCCGCGCCGAGCTCGAGGATCTTGGCCTCCAGCTCGTCGGCAAGACGGGCGGCATAGGCTTCCGGCGTCTCGCCGGCTTTCTGGCCGCGATAGGCGTAGCAGGGCGAGACATGGTGGGTCTGCGGCAGGATCGGCTGGAACTGCGCCCGCCGCCAGGCATTGCCGCCGGCGGCAAGCGCGCCCAGCGTATTGCCGTGATAGCTCTGCCGGCGSGCGATGAAATGGCGGCGCTGYGGCTGGCCGATYTCGACGAAATAYTGCCGCGCCATCTTCATGGCGGCCTCGACGGCCTCGGAGCCGCCGGAGACGAGATAGACGTAGTCGAGCCCCTCCGGCGCCAGCCCGACCAGGCGCTCGGCCAGCTCCTCGGCGACATCGGTGGTGAAGAAGGAAGTATGGGCGTAGGCGATGCGGTCCATCTGCGCGCGCATCGCCGCCATGACCTCGGGATGGCCGTGGCCAAGACAGGAGACGGCGGCGCCGCCCGATCCGTCGATATAGCTGCGGCCATCCGCGTCGGTGATCGTGACGCCCTGCCCCGCAACCGCTTGCGGCAACCGGCCGCCGATCGAGCGATGGAGAATCCTGGTCATCTCAAGCTTCCCGGATTGGCGCGGACAGGCCGCCGCGACGCGCAGCCTCATGACACGCCTCATCGAGTGATGCAACATTTGTTTTATATGATACAAATCGGAAACGATTGACGCTAAAACTGTCGCGACGGAACAGTCCGGCGCAACGCCCTCAAAGGCTGAGGGAAAGCCGAGAAACCGTTTGAAATCCGACCGGCGCGCGGGAATGGTCGCGACGGGGCAAAGAGGGTGCGATTCAAATGTTGCAGGCGGATCCCTTGCGCGAGCGCATCGTCAGCCTCTTCGACGGCATGTCCCCGCAATTGCAGCATGCGGCGCGTTACATCATCGAGCATCCGCAGGAGGTGGCGCTGGTCTCGATGCGCGAGCTGGCGCGCAATGCCGGTGTGCAGCCCTCGACGATGACGCGGCTCGCGAAGTTCCTGGGCCTCGCCGGCTATGACGATATCCGCGCCCATCATGCCGAGGCGATCCGCTTCCGCGTCGACGGCTTCGCGGCGCGCGCGATGAAGACCGACGAGAGCGAGCAGGACATGGCCGCCGCGCAATTGTCACGGCGCATGCTGCAGGGGCTCGCCGCCCAGATCGCGCGCCTGTCGGAACCGGCCTCGCTGGAACGTCTCTCGGCGGCGGCCGACCGGCTGGCGCAGGCGCGCCGGATCTATGTGCTGGGCCTGCGCTCCTGCCATTCGGTCGCCTGGCATTTCCACTATGTGATGGCGCTGCTCGGGGAGAAGACGATCCATCTCGACGGGCCGGCCGACACGGTGGGCGACGGGTTGATCCGCGCCGGCGCCGAGGACGTGCTGCTCGCCATCTCGATCAATCCTTACGCGCGCCATAGCCTGGAGCTCGCCGAGCTCGCTCGCGAAAAGGGGCTCGGCATCATCGCGATCACCGACAGCGAGGTCTCGCCGCTGGTCGGCATCGCCGATCAGGCCATCCTCTGCTCCACCGAGAGCCAGAGCTTCTTCCACACGCTGGCGCCGGCGCTGGCGATCTCCGAGGTGCTCTGCGGATTGCTGGCCAACAAGGATCGCAATGCGGCGCTCGCCGCGCTCCATCGCGCCGACCGCCACCTGCTCTCGCTGAACACCTATGCGACCGCCATTCCTCGCAGAAAAATCTAGTCTTTCGGGGCGAGCGCGCCGCTAAATCTTGAAACGATCTGGCAAGATCGGTTCGAGAGCTGGAAAGAGGACCTCTGCCACGAACCTTCCCAGGGCAGCGCGGCTCATCCTCAAGCCTTCATTGTTACCGATTGGTGATGTCCGCTTCCAGGCAAAAGCCCAATGTCTGCAATTGGCGCTGCGCGGAAGCGGGGATCTCTTTCAAGAAAGCACTTGAGGCAACTGTCGGTGGTTTCAGGCCCGGCAACCAAATTTACATAATTGTGCAAACCCCGTTTCCCCACGAGACGGGGCTTTCGCTTGTTGGGAACACCGCGTCAGAATCCGCGCCAATCACCGCGAAACTCCAGCGATAGGCCCTCCGCTGGCATAGGAAGTGGASCATAGGGCCTCATCGCCCCATCCTCTCAGAAGCTGGCACCTCCGGCGAACCCGGAGCGGCTCAATTCCGGCCTCGGCTTCTACGAACGGATCGGCGGGAAGAAAGACCGAGCCCCGCACGTCTTCTCTGCGGCCGGTGGCGATTCGCCGGCGCCTGCTGGCCTATCCAACTCCTCGCCGATCACGCACTGCGCTTCTTGCGGTCATCCTTGCGCTTCTCTGGCTCGGCCGCTGCCTTCGTCGACCGGACGAGCGGTATCGAGAGCTTTGGATTTCGTACGCTTGGCCATTCCCGCTTCCTAAATGTTGTCCCATTTGGCGCCGAAGCGCATTCCGCGCCGGCCTGAGGAGAGCTGCTGCATGCGTCGTTCGGCGTGCTGAAAAAGAACGAGGACGCGGTCGGCGCGCACGCATGATGATTGCGTCAACCTTTGCGGGCTTTCGCCCACTTTCCCAGCGCAAGCCGGGAACGGATCAGGTCAGGCGCGGTGATATCGATGGTCTCAATCCCTTGGCGGGATGATGGCGGACAGGGAGGGATTTGAACCCCCGATACCCTTGCAGGTATGCCGCATTTCGAGTGCGGTGCATTCAACCACTCTGCCACCTGTCCGCGGTCGCTATCGGTCGAAGCGAGGCGCTTACTACACAAGCCACGCCCGAGGGGCAAGCCTCCCGGGCGGGAGAAATCGATCGTCCCCCGCGGCTTTCGCTTGACCTTCGCGGAGAGCCCGACTATCGAGCACCGTCCGGCGTGGGGAAACCCGCGCCCGATCTCTTTTGGCATGTGCGCTGCGTCGCATGCCGGCAAGAGCAAACCAGACCACGCAATCGACTGCCAAAAAGCCGTCCCGCATGCGCTTCCAGTCCGGAGGCCGTGACAGGGCGGGGCCGAACATGGAGGACAAAATGTTCGCAGTCATCAAGACCGGCGGGAAGCAGTTCCGCGTTGCCGCCAACGACAAGATCACCGCTGCCAAGATCGAGGGCAACCCGGGCGACACCGTCGCTTTCGGCTCCGTGCTGATGCTCACCGAAGGTGAGAAGACCACGCTCGACGCCAAGGCCCTCTCCGAGATCACCGTCGTCGGTGAGATCGTCGAGCAGGCCCGTGGCGAGAAGGTCATCGCCTTCAAGAAGCGCCGCCGCCAGAACTCGAAGCGCAAGCGCGGCTTCCGCGCCGAGCTGACCGTCATCCGCATCACCGACATCCTCACCGGCGGCAAGCAGCCGGAGATGAAGAAGGGCGATGCCGCCGCCGCTGCTCCGGTCGCCGCCAAGGCGAAGGCTGCTCCGAAGGCCGCCAAGGCCGAGGCCGGCGAGGATGCCGAGAAGCCGAAGAAGGCCGCGGCCAAGAAGGCCCCTGCCAAGAAGGCCAAGGACGAGGCGTCCGAGGCCTGAGACCGGGTTTCCCGGCGTCGATATCCACGCCGGATCGCCATCGCCGAAGGCTTACGTCCTCGGCCTGTCGCTCCTGACAGAATGGTGCTCCGGCATTTCGTATCCGAACCGGGTGGCTTTCGCCGCCGATTCGGGTTAGAGAGACACGAGAAGTTTTGAGGTAGGGCGTTATGGCTCACAAAAAGGCAGGCGGCTCGTCGCGTAACGGCCGCGATTCCGAAAGCAAGCGACTCGGCGTGAAGCGCTTCGGCGATCAGGCCGTCGTTGCCGGCAACATCATTATTCGTCAGCGCGGCACCAAGTGGCATGCCGGCGCGAACGTTGGCATGGGCAAAGACCATACCCTCTTTGCGACGACGAACGGCCGCGTCCGATTCACGACGAAACTCGGCCGAGCTTTCGTGAACGTAGTCCCGGCCCAAGAGGCCGCAGAGTAAAAGGCGGATAGGGAATTCTCTCGATCCGCCGGTTCCATCGAACCGAACGGATCAAGGGTTGAAGGCCCGAAATGGGTCTCCCGAAGGTCAGCGAAGGGGAGATGGGACCGAAGTCCCAGCTCCCTTTTTTCGTTTGCGCCGACGGAGAGACGAGAATGTTCCCCGAATTGACCCGCGACGACGTCTTCCGGCTCGAGACCCGCCGTCTCTGGCTGCGCTGGCCGCGTATGGCGGACGCCGCCGCCATCCTGCGCCAGGCCGGTGAGAAGGCCGTGGCGGAGATGACGGCCAATATCCCGCATCCCTACCCGCCGGACGCGGTCGAGCCCTTCATCTTCGCGATGCGCAAGGGCAATGCGCTGGGCGAGCACCTCGTGCTGGCGGTCACCCCGCGCGCGAAGCCCAACGAATTGATCGGCATGATCGGCGCGCACCGGCAGGCCTCGGGCACGCCCTTCATCGGCTACTGGCTCGGCACCCAGCATTGGGGCAAGGGCTACGCGACGGAGGCGGTGCAGGGGCTGATCGACACCTTGTTCTCGCTGGTCGACGTGCCGGCGATCGAGGCCGATACCCGCGTCATCAATCCGGCTTCGCGGCGGGTGCTGGAGAAGTCCGGCTTCCGGCCGGAGGGCTCCTTCCTCAAGTCGCTGCCGGCGCGGGGCGGGCTGTTCCCTTGCGAGCAGTTCCGGCTCGACCGCTCGACCTGGGCGGCGCTGAAGAGCTGGGGCGCCACCGGCTGGGCCCATGCGCCCGAGCTCGAGGCCAGGACATCCGCCGATGCGGAGCCGGAGCTTCCGGCACGGCTCCAGCAGTCGCAGAGCGAGACCTGTGCGGCCTGAGCGCACCGGAGCCTGAAAAAGAACACGCCCGGCTCAAGGCCGGGCGTGCCGCAGATGGAAGCGTGATGCTGACGGCCCTGAGGCCGGCAAAGTCACTTCACGAAGGTCCCGTGCAGTTCGTCMTCGATATGSRCGCGGATGATCTCCTCGAAATTCGACTCTGCCTTGAAGCCAAGCGCCAGCGCGCGCTGGGGGTCGAAATTGCGCGGCCAGCCGGCGACGATCCCATCGATCACCGGATCAGGCACCCGCTTGATCCGCTTCACGACGTTCTCGCCCGCGACCTTGCGCAGCGTCTCGATCTGCTCGGCGACGGTGCAGGAATAGCCCGGCATGGTCAGCGCCCGGCGCGGGCCGATTTTCGAAGTGTCCATCGTCGCTGCATGGACGAGGAAGCCGACGGCCGAGCGGGGCGAGGCATGCCAGTGCCGCACCTGATCGGAGACCGGCAGCACGGCCTCCTCGCCGTTCAGGGGCTCGCGGATGATGTTGGAAAAGAAGCCCGAGGCCGCCTTGTTCGGCTTGCCCGGCCTCACGCAGATCGTCGGCAGGCGGATGCCGACGCCGTCGAAGAAGCCGCGCCGCGAATAGTCGCAGAGCAGAAGCTCGCCGATCGCCTTCTGCGTGCCGTAGCTGGTCAGCGGCGTCGTGAAGAACTCGTCCTCGATCTTGTCGTGGAAGGGCGCACCGAACACCGCGACGGAGGAGGTGAAGACGAGGCGCGGCGTATAGCCCTCGATTCGACGGATCGCCTCGAACAGGTAGCGCGTGCCGCCGAGATTGATCCGATAACCCTTGTCGAAATCGGCCTCCGCCTCGCCGGAGACGATCGCCGCAAGATGGACGATCAATTCGGGCCGCGTCGCGATCAGCGTCTCGGCCGCGCCCTCGACCGACAGATCGGAGACCACCGCCTCGAAATCGAAGGGCGCAGCCGGCGGCGGCGAGGCCGGCATGACATCCTGCGCCGTCACGCGGGTGACCGGCTTGCCGCCCAGCCCGCCATCGCGCGCCAGCCGCTCGATGAATTTGCGCCCGACCATGCCGGCGCCGCCGAGAACGAGGATATGCACCCTGACCTCCCTTGAGTTTTTGTGTGCGCGTCAGAGCGCGAAGCCGCCGTCGGCGAGGTGGATCTGGCCGGTGGTGTAGCTCGCCTCGTCGGAGCCGAGATAGACCGCGAGCCAGGCGATCTCCTCCGCCGTGCCAAGCCGGCCCATCGGCTGACGGTCGATGAAGGCCTGCCGCGCCGCAGCCTCGGTGACGTTGGTCGCCGCTGCCAGATCCTTGATGCGCTGGTCGAGCGAGGGCGACTGGATCGTGCCCGGGCAGATCGCATTCGAGCGGATGCCCTTCTTGATGAAGTCGGCCGCGACGGCCTTGGTCAGCCCGATCACGGCCGCCTTGGTCGCGCCATAGGCATAGCGGTTYGGRATGCCGCGCACCGAGCCGGCGCCGGAGGCAATGTTGACAATCGAGCCTGCACCCTTGGCCAGCATGCCCGGGAGGAAAGCCTGGATCGTGCGGTGCATCGCCTTGACGTTGAGGTCGAAGGARAARTCCCAGGCCTTGTCGTCGGTGTCGAGCACCGTGCCATGATGGACGAAGCCGGCAGCGTTGACGAGGATGTCGATCGGCCCGACCTTCTCGGCGAAGGCGTTGACGGCCTTGGTCGAAAGCACGTCGAGCTTGCGCTTCTTCGCCTTCGGAATGCCTTCGAGCAGGGTGACGTCCTTGTCCGTCGCCCAGACCGTGGCGCCTTCCGCAACGAAAGCCTCGGCGATCGCGCGGCCGATGCCCTGCCCCGCGGCAGTGACCACCGCGACCTTACCCTTCAAACGACCCGCCATGCCTTCGTCCTCTTTTTAGCCGGCTTTGGAAAATGTCTTGCGCATATGAGTGAGCCGCCGGTCGGCCATGTCCTCATGATGCGTGATGGTGAAACCGAGACGCTCATACCAGCCGATGCGCTGGCTGAGCTTCGCGTGCGTATAGAGATGGATCGAGGCGTAGCCGAGCACCTTCGCCCGCTCCTCGGCAAAGTTCATCAGCGCCGCGCCGAGCTTGCGGCCCGCAGCCTGCGGCGAAACCGCAATGCTCCAGATCGTGAAATCCTCCGGCTCGATCTCCAGCACCAGCGCGGCATCGAGCCCCGCTTCGCCATCGAGCAGCCAGACCTCGTGCTTGGCCAGCACCTCGTGATAGTCCGCGAGGCGCGGCAGCGAGGGCACGCCGATGATCGCCTCGTTCGGCAGATAGGCTGCCTCCGTCAGCGCGACGATCGCCGGAATATCGGCAGGCGTGGCGCGGCGCGGCGTCATCGTCAGGCCTGGACCTTGGCGAGATCGGTGAGCGACGCTTTCTGCTGGCCCTGCGCATCGAAATTGTTGGGCGCGAGCCAGGCCTGGAAAGCGCGCGCACGCGCCGGCCACTCGGAATCGATGATGGAGAACCAGGCCGTATCCCGGTTCGCGCCCTTCACCACCATGTGCTGGCGGAACAGCCCCTCATACTGGAAGCCGAAGCGCAAAGCCGCGCGTTTCGAGGGCTCGTTCAGATTGTTGCACTTCCATTCATAGCGGCGATAGCCGAGCGAGAAGCCATAATCGCCGACAAGGTAGATCGCTTCCGTCGCCACCCGGGTGCGCTGCAGCGCCGGCGAATAGGTGATSYAGCCGACYTCGAAGACGCCWTGCTCGGGSCKGATCTCCATSAKCCAGAGATGGCCCTTGGCCTTGCCGTCGGCCYTGTCRATCACCGCGAGCGGCACGATGCCGGCTTTCGCCACCATCGATTCGAGCAAAGCGCGGTATTCGTCC
>NZ_JBFRDQ010000176.1:0-8587 GCF_052113865.1 Allobosea sp. TAB14
GGTCTTCGCGATGCCCCAGGCAATCGAGTTCTGATTGGCGACCCCCATGACGAGGCCGCGCTTGTTCTGCATCAGGGGGAGCATGGCGCCCTCACGCCTCCAGSCGCTTCATSACGATGGTSGCRTTGGTKCCGCCGAAGCCGAAGGARTTGGAGAGCACGCARCCRAGGCCGGCATTGTCGATGCGCTTGCGCACGATCGGCATGTCGGCRAAGGCGGGGTCAAGCTCGTCGATATGGGCGCTCTCGCAGATGAAGTCGTTGTTGAGCATCAGCAGCGAATAAATCGCCTCCTGCACGCCGGTGGCGCCGAGCGAATGGCCGGTGAGCGACTTCGTCGCCGAGATCGGCGGGCTTTTGTCGCCGGCGCCGAAGACCGCGCGGATCGCCTCGATCTCCTTGGCGTCGCCGACCGGGGTCGAGGTGCCGTGCGGGTTGATGTAGTCGACCTTCGCGTTGACGCCCTGGAGCGCCATGCGCATGCAGCGCTCCGCGCCCTCGCCCGACGGCGCGACCATGTCGTAGCCGTCCGAGGTCGCGCCATAGCCGACGATCTCGCCATAGATCTTGGCGCCGCGSGCCTTGGCGTGYTCCAGYTCCTCMAGCACSACSACGCCGGCSCCGCCGGCGATGACGAAGCCGTCGCGCGCCACATCATAGGCCCGCGAGGCGCGAGCCGGAGTCGCATTGAAGTCGGAGGACATCGCGCCCATGGCGTCGAACAGGACGGAGAGCGTCCAGTCCAGTTCCTCGCAGCCGCCGGCGAAGATCACATCCTGCTTGCCCCACTGGATCAGCTCATAGGCGTTGCCGATGCAGTGATTGGAGGTCGCGCAGGCCGAGGAGATCGAATAGTTGACGCCCTTGATCTTGAACCAGGTCGCGAGCGTGGCCGAGGCGGTCGAGGACATGCCCTTGGGCACCGCGAAGGGACCGACCTTCTTCGACGAGCCGCTCTCGCGCGCCTTGTCATAGGCGTCGATCAGCGCGCGCGTGGAGGGGCCGCCCGAGCCCATGATGATGCCGGTGCGCTCGTTGCTGATCTCGGCGGGCTCCAGGCCGGCATCGACGATCGCCTGCTCCATCGCCACCTGGTTCCAGGCCGAGCCACCGCCGTGGAAGCGCATGGCGCGCCGATCGAGCACCGTCGCGGGATCGAGAGACGGGGCCCCGGCGACCTGGCTGCGGAAGCCATGCTCGGCAAAGTCCTGGGCGAAGGCGATGCCCGATTTCGCCTCATGCAGCGAGGCCAGGACCTCCTGCGTGTTGTTGCCGATGGACGAGACGATGCCCATCCCGGTGACGACGACGCGTCTCATGCTCGCTTCACTCCAGCTCTCCACCCACGGCGAGGCAGGCCTCGCCGCTCAGGATTCTCAATCGCGCAAATGGACCGTAAGGCCGCCGGACGCAAGGTCGGGCTGCGTTTTTCCTCAGGCCGCTTCGGGCTTGAACAGCCCGACGCGCATGTCGCTGACAGTGTAGATGCGCTTGCCATCGGCTTCCAGCCAGCCATCGGCGATGCCGAGGACGAGCTTCGACTTGAAGACGCGCTTGAAGTCGACGCCGTAGACCACGCGCTTGACGCTCGGCAGCACCTGATCGGCGAACTTGACCTCGCCGACGCCGAGCGCCCTGCCCCGCCCCGGCAGGCCGAGCCAGCCGAGGAAGAAGCCGGTGAGCTGCCASAGCGCGTCGAGSCCGAGGCARCCCGGCATCACCGGATCGCCCTTGAAGTGGCAGTCGAAGAACCAGAGGTCCGGCTTGATGTCGAATTCGGCGCGGACACCGCCCTTGCCGTGGGCGCCGCCCTCTTCGGTGATCTCTGTGATACGGTCGAACATCAGCATCGGCGGCAGCGGGAGTTGCGCATTGCCCGGCCCGAACAGTTCCCCGCGGCCACAAGCGAGGATCTCCTCGTAGCTGAAAGACGATTGACGCTGCATTCCCGCTCCGTTGCCTTGTCTCGGCCGCATTCGACCGGTGGATATCGCCTGCGTGCCTAACATGCCCGACGCCGGGAACGAAAGGGCGCAGGCACATTCACCCACATGGCACGCTGACCCGCTCGGGGCAGCTCAACCCGCGCGATTGTCAGCATGCTGGCATGAGCCCGCGCTTGCGAGCCCTCGTTCGAAGTCCTACATTTCCAATCGAATGCAGATGATGCGGAGCGTAGGACGCCCGTTGCAACAAGAAGGGCAGAGCAGAGGCATGAGCGACCAGGTTTCCCGCGACGAGGCCTATGGATCGACCGTGCGGCAGGGTTGCCCGTTCCATGACGTCCGCCACAAGCTGCGCCGCGTGGGCCTGCGGCCGACACGGCAGCGCGTCTCGCTCGGCTGGGTGCTTTTCGCCAAGGGCGACCGGCATATCAGCGCCGAGATGCTGCATGAGGAGGCGGCGAAGGAACGCATCCCGGTCTCGCTGGCGACGATCTACAACACGCTGCGCCAGTTCACCGAAGCCGGGCTGCTGCGCGAGCTCGTCATCGACGGCAACAAGACCTATTTCGACACGGCGATCCATGACCACCATCATTTCGTGGTCGAGGGCGAGAACCGCGTCATCGACATCCCCGCGCGGGAGATCGACGTCGCCACCTTGCCCACCCCGCCGGAGGGCTACGAGATTTCCCATGTCGACGTGGTCGTGCGGCTGCGCAAGATCGGCGACTGAGGCGCCGCCCCTTCCGGCTCCCTGATGCGCTTTCCGGCCGATGCCCGCCCGAAACGGTGCGGCTGATGGCCTCAGTCGACGTTTTCGTTGGGATAAACGCCCCAGAGCCGCTCCTGCGGCAGATAGCCCGTGACGTTACGGATGCTGACGCGGCACCAGGCGCGGACGCATGAGGTGACGCCGATCACCACCCCGGGCTGCAAYTCGGCGACAACTGTGGCGTCGGCATCGGGCGCGCTGCGCATCGGAAACAGCTCCGCCTTGTTCCGCGACCAGGGTGCGACGAGCGCCGTCCGGCGCCCCGAAAGCAGGCTGTGCAGCACCCAGCCTTCGGTTCCATCGGAATCGCGGACGCGCCGCCAGGTCTCGAATTCCGCCGTGACCTCCACGGGCAAGCCGGCCCGCTGATAGACCCAGCGCGTGCGATGCTCCTTCGACGGCCCTTCGCGCAGATTCACCCGGTCCGACTTCAGGCTGACATAGCGCGGCACGGGCAGGCCCGTCACCGAACCGGCCTGCATGTCCTGAGCCTGCGCGCCCGTTGCCATCGCGGCGATGAAAAAGCCCGCCACGGCAAGGCATCTCATCCGCAAGCTCAGCATCGGCTGCTCTCCCACGCGACCCGCTCCGCTCTCAGGCGAAGGGTCAAGTTGTCATCCGCCATCGCGCCGCCTAGACAAACAGGAGCCGGGCTGCACGATCGCTCCATTCCTGAGCCACCACGGTTAACGGTGGGTTGAGGAGAAGCGGTCAATCCGGCGTGCCAGGAAGGGGAGTCACCATGTCGAAGAAGAAGCCGCTGGTCGTGGTGACCCGCAAGCTGCCGGCCGTGGTGGAAACCCGGATGCGCGAATTGTTCGACGCCCAGCTCAACATCGACGACAAGCCGATGTCGCAGGCCGCCCTGGTCGAGGCGGTGAAGACCGCCGATGTGCTGGTGCCGACCGTGACCGACAAGATCGACGCCGCCGTGATCGCGCAGGCCGGCGACCAGCTCAGGCTCATCGCCAATTTCGGCAACGGCGTCGACAATATCGACGTCGCCAGCGCCGTGCAGCGCGGCATCACCGTCACCAATACGCCGGGCGTCCTCACCGACGACACCGCCGACATGACGATCGCGCTGATCCTCGCCGTGGCGCGGCGCATCGCGGAAGGCGCCCGCGTCATCCCCGAAGACGATTGGGCCGGCTGGTCGCCGACCTGGATGCTCGGCCGGCGGATCACCGGCAAGCGGCTCGGCATCGTCGGCATGGGCCGGATCGGCCAGGCCGTGGCGAAGCGCGCCGCCGCCTTCGGCCTGTCGATCCACTACCATAACCGCCGCCGGGTCGACGCCCGCATCGAGGAGAAGCTCGGCGCGACCTATTGGGATTCGCTCGACCAGATGCTGGCGCGGATGGACGTCGTCTCGGTCAACTGCCCGCATACGCCGGCGACCTATCACCTGCTCTCGGCCCGCCGGCTCAAGCTGATGAAGCCCGACGCCATTCTGGTGAACACCGCGCGCGGCGAGATCGTCGACGAGACGGCGCTTGCCCGGATGCTGGAAGCTGGCGAGCTTGCCGGCGCCGGGCTCGACGTGTTCGAGCAGGAGCCCGCGATCAATCCGCGCCTGCTCAAGCTCGCGCGCCAGCACAAGGTCGTGGTCCTCCCGCATATGGGYTCGGCMACSCATGAAGGCCGSGCCGATATGGGYGAGAAGGTCATCGTCAACATCAAGACCTTCATGGACGGCCACAAGCCGCCGGACCGCGTGCTGCCGAGCATGCTCTGAGGCTCTGAGGAGAGTGCCGAAAGGCCGTCTCGAACATCCTTCGAGACGCCGCTGCGCGGCTCCTCAGGATGAGGGCTGGTCGCTCAGGCCGCGAGCGAAGCCACCGCTCCTGGCCAATCCGCATAGCTGTCCACGACGATGGCGGCACCGGCCGCCAGCAGGCGCTCGCGCATCGCCGCCTTGTCACGTGCCGTGCCGGTGAAGCCGGCGACCCGCATTCCCGCCGCGCGCGCCGCCTGCACGCCGGGGACCGAATCCTCCAGCACCAGGCAATGGGCCGGCTCTGCGCCCATCTCCGCGGCGGCGAAGAGGAAGACGTCCGGCGCCGGCTTGCCGCGCGCGACCTGCGAGGCCGAGAAGACATGCGGGTCGAACAGCTCGATCAGCCCGGCCAGCGCCAGGTTGCGCCGCAAGGGCTCGAGGCTGGTCGAGGAGGCAACGCAGCGGCGCCCGACGAGACGCTCCAAAGCGCTGTGCACGCCGGGCAGCGCCCGCAACTCCTGTTCGAGACGGGCGGCGACGCCATCCTCGACGCGGCCTTCGAAATCGGCGGGAAGCGGCCGGCCGAGCGCCGCCTCGATCACCTTGAAGCCGTCAGCGAGCGGAATGCCGACCATCTGCGTGTCGTAGTCATCGAGCGTCCAGCTCGTCAGCCCGATCTCGTGACACAAGGCGAGACTGACCTCGCTATAGACCGTCTCGCTGTCGATCAGCGTGCCGTCGCAATCATAGATGACGAGATCGAACGGCATCGCCTTCCTCGCCCGAATCAGGGAGCCGCGATCAGCTCGCCCGTGCCGTGTCGAACTGGCCGGTCTTGCGGAAGCGCCAGAGATAGGACGGCACCTCGACCTCGACCGAAACCGGCGCGATGCCGAGGCCGGCGAAATCGCGCCCCTCCGCCTTCGCAGCCGCGGAGACGACATTGTCGCTGCCGAGCAGCGTCACCTGGTCGCGGGTCAGCTTGAGCTCGTTCGGCAGCAGCCCGAGCGTCAGCGTATCCACCACTTCCAGCACCCGCGCCATGATTCCGGCCAACGGCAGCGGCAAGGGCAGGATCAGGCGCTTGCGGCCGATGACCTTGCAGACATCCTCGACGAGCTCGCGCAGGCTCATCACCTCCGGCCCGCCGAGCTCATAAGTCCGGCCGGGCTCCAGCGCACCGTCGACCCCACGCGCCACGACCTCGGCGACATCGCCGACGAAGGCCGGCTGGAGCTTGGCGCTGCCGTCTCCGACCAGCGGCAGGACCGGCATCATTCGCGCCATGGAGGCGAAACGATTGAAGAAATCGTCCTCGGGGCCGAACATCACGGAGGGCCGCAGGATCACCGCGCGCGGCWCGATATGGCGCACGGCGCTCTCGCCTTCCGCCTTGGTGCGAGCATAGACCGAGCGCGATTCGGCAGCGGCGCCGAGCGCCGAGATCTGCACCAGCCGGTCGATCCCCGCCGCAGCGCAGGCCTGCGCTACGGTGCGCGCGCCATTGGCCTGGACGGCAGCGAAGCTCTGCCGGCCGCGCTCGTTCATGATGCCGACGAGGTTGACGACCGCATCCGCGCCCTTGACCGCCGCAGCGACCGAAGCCGGATAGCGCAGATTGGCCTGCACGGCATGGATCTGGCCGACCGTGCCGAGCGGCTGCAGGAAGCCTGCGAGATCGGGCCGGCGCACGGCGACGCGCACCCGGTAGCCGCGCTTGACCAGGGCACGCACCACATGGCGCCCGACGAAGCCGGAGCCGCCGAAGACCGTGACGAGTTGCTGAGCCGGGGCTTGAAGGGCCATCGGGAAAGCTCCGTTTAGAATGCTTCTGCCCTCCTAGATCATGTTCCGCGAAAGTGGAAATCCCTTTTGCGGCGATGCAGCGCAGAACGGCCATGCCGGCATGCGGATGCATGGTCCATCGCGGGCCTAGAGCCGGGAAAGCCGGCTTTCCGGCGGGTGCCGGGCCGCAGCGGACCGGCGATTTTCAACAGCCGCATGACGAAGCCGACACAATTCTTTCCGGATGCCGTTGACAGCGCGATCAGCCCCCCGTAAACGAGCCGCCGTTGCCCAGGTGGCGGAATTGGTAGACGCRCYAGCTTCAGGTGCTGGCGCTCGCAAGGGCGTGGAGGTTCGAGTCCTCTCCTGGGCACCACTCATCTACCAGAGTGGTGGTTTGTCAGCACCTTAGCTGATATCGACGGCTTAGTGGACGCCCGAGTGATACAATCGGGTGATCCACATGGTCCTGGCAATGGCCCGGCCGTTCAAGCATCCCAAAACAGGCGTCTATTGGTTTCGCAGGGTCGTCCCAAAGGACCTGCGGGCGACCGTTGGGAAACGCGGGGCTCTTCGTTCGCTCCGGACAAAGGACCCTACCGAGGCCCGCACTCTTCACGCGAATATCGCGGCCGAGGTTGAGAAGCACTGGGGAGCGCTCCGCTCGCCGGCTGAAACCCTGCACAGAAGCAAGTCATCGCCCTTGCCGGCGTCTTCTATCTGGAGCTGACAACCGAACTATCCGACGAGCCCGGCAGTCCTTCCGTTCGGGAGCACTGGCTTAGGATCGAGCGGCAGGCTCGCGGCGCTGGCAAGCTGGAGCAGTGGCTTGGTCCGGAGGTGGATAAGTTGCTGGCCCGACATGGCCTCAACATCGAAGCGGCCCCCGAGGGCGGCTCCTTGTCGCCATCAGCGAAGCATCCGAGCAAGCCGCCGCGCAACTCAAGCGGAATACCGAGGGCGACTATAGCCCCGCCCCGAGGGCTTCCCGGTTCCCCGAATGGAAACCAGCGGAGGAGCCTAAAACTACCAAGTCAGCCGGCAAGACCAGCCTGATAGGCATCCTTGCGGATTGGTGGGAGGAAGCGCAGGCGACTGGCCGGAAGCCGAGTACCTTTGAGAGCTACAGCAACACCGTGGACGGCTTCGTTGCCTTTCTCGGGCATGCCACCGCGCTGGCAGAGCTGAAAGCCGGGGCATCTCCAATCTCCGGATAGGCGCTTCCCGTTGTCAGTCAGCGGGCTCCAACGGCGATTCCGCTCGGTGAGAGGGTCGTTGAAAAGACGATTTCCCCGAAGGCACAGGACATCCGGTTTTCCCTCGGGACGGCCAATCCTCCCGACGTGAAGGCCCGCAACGCCCTCGGTGCTGCACTCGATAGCGGTCGTTCACTTTGGGATGACGTTCACTTCGCCTTTACCGCGATCATGGCAACCTCTCCGATCACGCGAGCCGGGTTCCGGATTTTCGTTTCTGATTGGATCTATGAACTATTACAATGTCATAGGTTTGCTGAACACGAGTATGGCTGCGATATTCTGTATCGCACTGCTAACGATATGGCGAAACAATCGCGCCCTGAAATATATAGGGGTGCTCGGCCTATCCTATGGGATTCGGTCGCTGTGCTTCGGCATTTTCTACTTTGCCTTCTCCCTTGAAAATCCGGTTTTGCGATATTCGGCGAACATCTTCCTCCTGTTCGCGATCATGCTGCTCTCTATCGGCTTGTCCAATCGGCGCTTACGACAGCCTCGCTACAGCGCTCTCCTTGCTATCGCTGCGATCACGCTCGGACCGCTCTACTATTATCAGTTCATCGAACCGAACCTGCTCGCCCGCGTCATCATCCTCAATTCTGGGCTGGCCCTGCTCAGCTTCGTGATGTTGTGGGATGTCGCGAGGGCGCCGCGCCGCTCGCCGGTCGAGCAGGTGCTCCTCGGGTTGTTACTCGTATCTTGCGCAGGCTATCTTCTTCGCCCGCTCTTCCTGATCGCGTCAGGGGCCTCCGGCGAGCGGTTCGAAGATTCCTACTGGCTTGTCGTTTCGATTTCTGATGCTCTTATCTGCGCGATGACTGCTGTTGGTGTGCTTGCGGTTATTGCAAGCGACGTGATGGATGAAATCAAGACTGATGCACTGATCGACACCCTGTCCGGATTGTTCAATCGCCGCGGCTTCGAACCRCGCGCACTAAGAGCATTAGCCGAGCGGACGGCCGGCAACCCGCCTGCCATGATCCTTACTGATCTCGACCACTTCAAATCGATCAACGATCTATTCGGCCATAGCGGCGGCGACCTGATCATTCGGAGGTTTTCCGAGGTTCTCAAGCAGAAGGCGCCCGGCGATGCGATCATGGCGC
>NZ_JBFRDQ010000177.1:0-16179 GCF_052113865.1 Allobosea sp. TAB14
CGTAGCCAGGCGTCATGCTCGGGCTTGACCCGAGCATCTCGGAAACCAGAGCACTCTCGTCTTGAGATTCTCGGGTCGAAGTTTCGCTTCGCCCGAGAATGACGCATTCGGCTTACGCCGCCAGCCCCCGCTTCTCCAGCAGCGCATCCGGCGTCGGCAGCCGGCCGCGGAAGAGCGTGTAGGCCTCGGCCGCATCGCGCGTGTCGCCGGCCGAATAGATGTAGCGCTTCAGTTTCTCGGCCACGGCCGGCGAGAAAACGTCGCCCGTCTCGGTGAAGGCATTGAAGGCGTCGGCATCCATCACCTCGGACCAGAGATAGCTGTAATAGCCGGCCGAATAGCCGTCGCCCGAGAAGACATGGGTGAAATGCGGCGTGCGGTGCCGCATGGTGATCTCGGCCGGCATGCCGATCCTGGCAAGTTCCTCCGCCTCGAAAGCCAGCGGATCGACCTCGGCCGGGGCCTCCAGCGAATGGAAGGCGAGATCGACGAGCGCCGAAGAGGTGTACTCCACGGTGGAGAACCCTTGATTGAAGGTCTGGGCCTTCTCGATCTTCTCGATCAGCGCCTCGGGGATCGGCTCGCCGGTCTCGGCATGCAGGCAATAGTTCCGCATCACCTCGCGCGTCAGGAACCAGTGCTCGTAGAGCTGCGAGGGCAGCTCCACGAAATCGCGCGCGACCGATGTGCCGGCGAGCGAGCCATAGGTCACGTCCGAGAGCAGGCCGTGCAGCGCGTGGCCGAACTCGTGGAAGAGCGTGCGGGCGTCGTCGAGCGAAAGCAGCGCGGGCTCGCCCTCCGCCGGCTTCGCGAAATTGCAGACATTAACGATGATCGGCCGGGTTTCGCCATCGAGCTTGCGCTGACCGCGGAAGGCGCTCATCCAGGCGCCGGAGCGCTTCGAGGCACGCGCGAAATAATCGCCGACGAACAGGCCGATATGGCGCCCGCTCGCCGTCTCCGTCACCTCGAAGATGCGGACATCCGGGTGATAGCCCACAAGCTCCGGCCGCTCGGCGAAGGACAGCCCGAACAGCTTACCGGCGACGTCGAACGCCGCCTGCCGGACGCGATCGAGCTGGAGATATGGCTTCAGCACGGCCTCATCGAGCGCATAGGTCTTCTGCCGGACCTTCTCGGCATAGTGGCGCCAGTCCCAGGGGCGGATCGGGCCATTCTCGCCTTCGTCCTGGGCGAGCGCGGCGAGATCGGCAGCCTCGCGCGCCGCGCGCGCCTTGGCCGGCTTCCAGACCAGTTCCAGGAGCCCGCGCACATGCTCCGGCGTCTTCGCCATGGCGTCGTCGAGCTTGAAATGCGCGAAGGTCGGATAGCCCAGCAGCTTCGCTTTCTCAGCCCTAAGCTTCACCATCTCGGCGACGATGGCGCGGTTGTCGCTCTCGCCGCCATTCTCGCCGCGCTTGCTCCAGGCSAYGAAGGCYTCCTCGCGSAGMTCGCGGCGGGYSGAGAARGTCAGGAAGGGCTCGATGATCGAGCGCGACAGCGTCACCGCATGCTGGCCGGGCTTGCCCCGGTCGGCGGCCGCGCGCGCCATCGCCGCCTTGAGGAATTCCGGCAGGCCGGCGAGGCCCGCCTCGTCTTCGATCAGGAGCGCATAGGAGGATTCATCCTTCAGCACGTTCTGGCTGAACTGGGTGCCGAGCCCCGCCAGCCGCTCGTTGATCGCGGCGAGGCGCTTCTTGTCCTCGGGGTTCAGCTTGGCGCCCGAGCGGATGAAGCCCTTATAGGTCCGCTCCAGCAGCCGCGCCTGTTCCGCATCCAGACCAAGCGCCGTGGCCTTCGCATTGACCGCATCGACGCGGGCGAAGAGCCCCTCATCCATCATGATCGCGGACCAGTGCCGCGAGGCGATCGGCGACATCTCGCGCTCGATCGCCTGGAGCGCCTCGTTCGTGTCGGCGCCGGTCAGATTGTAGAACACGCCGCCGACGCGGGAGAGCGCGCGGCCTGCCCGCTCCAGCGCCTCGATCGTGTTCTCGAAGTCGGGCGCTGCCGGATCGGCCACGATCGCCGCGATTTCGTCCTTGTGCTTGGCGAGCGCCGCGTCGAAGGCCGGCCGGATATGCTCCGGCTTGATCGCGGCGAAAGGCGGCAGGCGGAACGGCGTCTCCCAGCGCGCCGCGAAAGGGTTCTCCGCCGGCAGCGGCAAGGCTTCGGGATAGGCGGTTTCGGCAGAGGTCATCGGAAGACTTTCGTGAGACAGGCGCGGGTCAGTCGCCGTCGAAGATATGTGCGAGATAGCGGCGCATGAAGGGCGGCATATCGTGCTTTTCGGTTTCGGCGAGATCGCGCACGACGACGATGTCGGAGAGCTCTTCCTCTTCGAGGTGCTTCATCCGCCCCAGCATCAGCGTCCGCGCCTCATCGGCCGGAAGATCGATGCTGACCTCGCGCATGAAGGCGATGCGCCCCTGCTCGATCACCGCGGTCCAACCGGCGCCGACGCTCAGCTCTTCAACCCGCAACCCGGTCTCCTCGCCGAGCTCGCGCGTGACGCTGCCGGCGAGATCGAGCGTCCCGTCCGGGCGGGCATCCTCGCGATCGGGCGTGCCGGCGGCGAAATAGACCTTGCCGGCATTGGCGGTTTGCTCCCCCATCCTGCCGCAGAGAAAGGCGCCGTCATTGGCCCTGAGCGCCGCCATGGCGAAACCGTTGCGGATGGCAGGGCCTGGATGGCCGGCATCGCGCCAGGCCATGAAGGCCGCATAATCGGTCTCGAAATAGCTCGCCTCGAACACGCCGTCGCGGATCGCCGCACGATTCTGCAACATGACGCGCCCATTGAACATCGCCGGCTTGCCGGCGCTGATCCGGGCCCAGTGCGCAGCGATGCTCTCGGCATTCTCGCGGGCATAGATCCAATCGTAGGGCTCGATCCGGGCATCGACCCGTTCGAGCCGGACGATCGTGCCGTTCTCGACGCCGTCGCTCACAACAGCACGCCCTCGCTGACCACGATGGCCGAACCTCCGATGCGGGCCGAGACGAGCCCCCCGTTTCGCACGCTCAATTCCAGCGTGATCTGCGACGGCCGGCCCATCTCATAGCCCTGCTCGATGACGAGGCGGTGGTCGCCATCCTCCGGCTTGTCATAGGCCATGATCGCGCCGGCGAAGGCTGCGACCGCACTGCCCGTCGCCGGGTCCTCGACGACCCCTGCGCCCGGCCAGAACATGCGGGCGTGGTAATCGTGCCCGACCTCTGCAGTCTCGCGGCAATAGACGAAGGCATTTCCGTTCGACGTCGCGACCATCACCCGCTCGAAAGCGCCCGCGACCCGCGCCCGGGCAACCGCCTCGCGGCTGGCGACGGGCACCATCGTATAGGCGACCCCGGCCGAGAAGGCGCTCGGCCGATGCGCGCCGAAACCGAGATCAGCCGGATCGAGCCCGAGCGCCTCCGCCAGTTGCGCATCCGCGACCGGCTGCTCCACCCGCTCCGGTAGGCGCGGCAAGGTAAAGACGGCATGGCCGGCATGGCTGCCCTTGACCTCGACGGCGCAGGAGACCAGCCCGACCTTCTCCTCCAGCACCAGCATATCAGCCGAACGCCCCTCGGCCTCGTCGGAAAGCGCCAGCCAGACCGCCGTGCCGACCGTCGGATGCCCCGCAAAAGGCAATTCGCCGCCCGGCGTGAAGATGCGGATGGACGCACGATGCCCCGGCTTGTCGGGCGGCAGGACGAAGACCGTCTCCGACAGGTTGAACTCGCGGGCGATGGCCTGCATCGCCTCGGTATCCAGCCCCTCCGACTGGAGCACCACCGCCAGCGGATTGCCGGCATGGCGGCGCGTGGTGAAGACGTCGAGCGTGACGAAGCGGCGTTTCATCTGAGCATCCTTGGGATCACCCCTGGGGTATTTCGAGATCGATGGTGAGCGGGCAATGGTCGGAGGCCTTCGGGCGGTCCCAGCCGACGCGCGGATAGCGGTCGGCGCAGGTCGCCAGCCGCGCCATGGAACGATCGGGCGCGCGCGGATCGAGCGGCACGCGATAAGGCAGGCCGCGCCGGATCATCTGCATCGCAGGGCTCGCATTGGCCGCCGCCAGCGCCGGCGAGAGCAGGATGCGATCGAGCGGCATATGGCTGTCGACCAGCCTGTCCTGGCTTTCCGACCAATAGCGCCGGAAATGCGTCCAGCGCTCATGCGCCGGCAGCGTCTCCATCGGATCGACGGCGAAATCGTCGAGCAGCGGCTCGATGCCGCTGTCGCCCTCGTCGACAGCTTCGGCCAGCGGCCCGAGGCCGTAGCGGTAGCCGGGGCCTATGCCGAGCATGGCGAGCTCGCGGTCATGGACGCCCGCCTCGGCAAAGGTCAGGTCCTTATGCGAGCGCACCGTGACCTGGCCCTGCCCGAACAGATCGCGCCGCGCGGCGAAGCCGATGTCGATACCACGCCGGTCATTGCCGTCGATCAGCGTGAAATGGCCGTAGCGGTGATCGGCGATGCGGTGGACGTAATTGGCGAAGAAGGCCTGCAGGCTCGCGAGCGAGTCGACCTCCTGCAGCATCCAGAGATCGGCCTGCGCTTCGGCGATGGCGAGCGCCGTCATCTGGCGCTTGTCGTCCTCCAGCGCCACGGCCAGCGAGCGTTCCACCGCGTCACGCTCATCGGCGCGCGGGAAATGGAACAGCGACATCGCGGCGGCCGTCTCGGTGCGGCCGCCCGGCTCGAAGCGATGGCGCGTCAGCAGGTTCTCGACATTGAAGGTGCCGACGCGCAGCTTCATCGCGATGTGCTCAGATCGCTTCCGGCGCGAAGACCCGCGAGGGCGTGACGAACTCGTCCTGCGCCGCCACGGTGAGGATCTCGCGGGAGCCTGCCTCTTTCGTCCGCTTCAGCAGCCCGTAGATCGAGGAGGCCGCCTTGCTCAGCGCCGACGCCGCCGACTGGTCGCGCAGATAATGGGTGAAGAACAGCGCCGCGATGGCGTCGCCCGCGCCGTTGATGTTGACGTCGAGCTTCGGCGTGCGGACACGCCAGCTCCCCTTGGCGTCGGCCGCCATCATGTCGATCGAATCCGCGGGCGTCTCCTCGGTGACGAGCGATGTCACCATCACCACCTTCGGCCCGGCATCGCGCAGCGCCTCGGCGGCGCGATGAGCGTCGGCGACGGTCTTGACCTCGATATCGGTCAGCAATTCCAGCTCGAACTGGTTGGGCGTGACGATGTCGGCGGCCGGCACGGCCTGCTCGCGCATGAACTCCGGAATGCCAGGCCGCACGAAGACGCCGCGGCCGACATCGCCGATCACCGGATCGCAGCAATAGAGCGCCTTGGGATTGACCGCCTTCACCCGTTCCACCGCCGAGAGGATGGCATGGCCGATATCGGCCGAGCCCATATAGCCGGAGATCACGCCGTCGCAGTTCGGCAGCACGCCACGCTCGGCAATGCCCTCCATCACCTCGTCGACCATGCCGCCATCGAAGACCCGGCCTTTCCAGCTCCCGTAGCCGGTGTGATTCGAGAACTGCACCGTGTGGATCGGCCAGACATCGACGCCGAGGCGCTGCATCGGAAAGGTCGCGGAGGCATTGCCCACATGGCCATAGGCGACATGGGACTGGATCGAGAGAATATTCATGGTCCGAAGCGGCACCCCGTTCGCGATGAGCCCGCGAACCTAACCGCTCCCGCGCGAGGCGCAAATCGAAAGCGGTGATAGGGAGGATCAGCCTGGTGCGCGGGCGAAGGAGGACGGCGTCCGCTCAGCCCGGCGCGACCACGACATAAGGGACACTGCTCGCCACGGCGGCCAGCGCGGCCGCATTGCATGCCATGCCGCCCAGATGCAACCGGCGCAGCCGGGCTCCCATGCCGGTCCCGCTGGCCTTGTCGGCCTCCCCAACCTGCCCGATCTCGACATCCATCCGCGGCAGAAACCAGCGCCGGGCCAGGATCGCAAAGGCCAGGACGCCGATGCCGATGACGAAAGTCGGCTGGCCCGCCACGGCGAGAGCCAGCGCCCCGACACCGCCGGCAATCGCCAGCATCAGGAAATAGGCATGGAACATGCCGCGCAGAAGCCGGGCGACGGGTGGGATGTCGAGGCTGAAAAACAGAAAACCCGGCGCCGCCAGCAGGAAATAGCTCATCGGAAGCATCAGGATGATTTCAGCGAAGAAGGCAGCGGCATCCGGCTTCATGCAGGCACCTCTACGTCTCTTGCCGGACGAGAATTTTCTCGCCGCATTTCACGACAATATCCGCCCGAAGCGAGCCTCAACACTATTGGGCTTTAGTCGAATGCGTGAGATCTCAGATTCATCTAAGGTCTAGTTGCAGGGATAAATTCAAATCATCACAATAATAACGTCGCATCACTCTTACATTGCAGAAATCGCAGAAGACCGACGCCGACGAAAACGAACCCGCGGCAGAAAGCGGCAAAAATCAAAACAGCGGAGGACGCCGATGAGCAGGTTCTCTTGGCACTGGTGGCCGCGCAACAAGAATAAAACCCGGGACGACACGCCGCATTCCTCCGCAGGACCGGAAGGTGGCGACCGGCGCCGATTGCTCCAGGCCTTGTCCGTCATGGCGGGCGGCGGTGCGCTGGCCGCGATGCCGCGATCCGCCACAGCGAAGGATTCAAGCGAGCTGCCGCCCCCCAAACGGGCGCTGACCGGCCGCGACCAAGCCGGCAAGTCGGTGTTCAAATCCTTCGACGTCACGCCCAAGGTGGTGGAGATCGATTCTAATCCGGGGCTGACCTTCTACGAACTCTACATGACCGAGGGCGTGCCGGGGCTCACCGGCCACGAACCGGACCCGATGCTCGAAGGGACGAAAGCCTTTCCCGGTCCCGGAGGCACGATGTTTCGCCTGATCTCCTATCCCCCGAGGCGGCCAGAGGGCTGGAAGCCGCCGGCCGGCGTCACCTTCGAGAGCGCGCTGCAGGAAATGTCCGACAAGGTCCCGCGCATGGGGGATCATTTCGAGCGCGGCGCGCCGGGCATGCACACATCCGACACGATCGACTACGGCGTCGTGGTTCGCGGCGAGATGACGCTGGAACTCGATGACGGGCAGAGGGTCCATCTGCGGCAAGGCGACTGCATCGTGCAGAACGGAACCCGCCATCGCTGGCGCAACCCGCTGCCGGAGCCCTGCCTCATGGCCTTCATCTCGGTGGGCGGAAAGCGCGACTAGAGCACCGGACCCGCGCCGTCATTCCAGGCTTGTCCGGAATGACGGTGCAGGTCCGTGCGAAACCGGGGGGCGCTACGCCCCCGAAGCCGCCTTCTTGGCGAAGCTGTCGATGAAGGTCTTCGACAGGTCGACATTGGAGTTGGTCAGCTCCGGGTCGAGCAGCTTGAGTGAGTCGTACATGCTCTTCATGGCGTCCGGCGTGGCGATGCCGGTGCGCGAATAGCTCTCCTGCGAGTTCTTGACGGCGCGGACATAGAGCGGCCGGTCGCCAAGGAGATATTCCTGCGGCACGAGATCGGCGACCTCCTCCGGCTTGGCCGTCTCGAGCCATTTCAGCGCCTTCATGAAGGCGTTGACCAGCTTCTGCGTCGTGACCGGGTTCTTCTCGGCGAAATCGTTCTTGAGATAGAGCACCGCCGCCGGGTTCGAGCCGCCGAACAGCGCCTTGGTTCCCGCTTCGGTGCGGGTGTCGATCAGCACGACGATGTCGCCATCGGCCTCGAGCTTCGAGGTCACCGGGTCGAGATGCGAGATCACGTCGACCTGCTTCTGCTTGATCGCGGCCACGGCGCTGGCGCCCGCGCCGATGCCGATCATGGCGGCGTCGTCGGCCTTCAGGCCCGCCTTGACCATGGCGCCTGCCCCTTCGCCTGCATGCGGATGGTGTGCTCATAGGCGCCCGTCACGACATCGACCGAGCCACCGACGAGGGCCTGCAGCGACTTCGCGCCGCCGCCGAAATCGTTGATCTCGACCTCGAGCCCCTGCTCCTTGAAGTAGCCCTTCTTCTCCGCGACCGTCAGCGGAAGATAGTAGAGCAGCGGCTTGCCGCCGACGCCGAGCGTGAGCTTCGGCTTCTCGGCCGCCTGCGCGAAGGCGGCATGAGGGGCGATGCCGATGGCGGTGGAAGCGGCGAGCGCGGCCAGCGCGTCGCGGCGGGTCAGTTTCATGGCGTAACCTCCGGTTGGGAAAGGCGCTTCTGGCAGGCGCTTGGGCATGACGATAGGCGAGATGAGCCCGGGGCGGCAACTCGCCTTACGTTGTGGTCGTCGTGCTCTGCGTCGGGCGCCAGACCAGGAGCCGCCGCTCGACCAGCGTCACCAGCGCGTCGATCGCGATAACGAAGATGGCGAGGATCAGCATGCCGGCGAAGACGCCGGTGACGTCGAAGACGCTCTCCGCTTCGTGGATCTTGTAGCCGAGCCCAGCCGAGGAGCCGAGGTACTCGCCCACCACCGCGCCGACCAGCGCGAAGCCGACCGAGGTGTGCAGCGAGGAGAACATCCAGGTCAGCGCCGAGGGCCAGTAGACATGCTTGAAGAGCTGGCGCTCGTTCATGCCCAGCATCCGCGCATTGGCGAGGATCGTCGGCGAAACCTCACGCACGCCCTGATAGACGTTGAAGAACACGATGAAGAAGACGAGCGTGAAGCCGAGCGCCACCTTCGACCAGATGCCGAGCCCGAACCAGAGCGCGAAGATCGGCGCCAGCACCACGCGGGGCAGCGCGTTCGCCGCCTTGATATAGGGGTCGAACACCGCCGAGAGCAGCTCGTTTCGCGCGAAAGCGAAGCCGAACAGGATGCCGGCGGCGGAGCCGATGACGAAGGCCAGCACCGTCTCGGTCAGGGTGATGCCGAGATGCCAGTAGATGCTGGGGCCGGTGAGCTCCTTGACGGTGCGGGCGAGCACCGCCCATGGCGTCGAGAAGAAGAACTGGCTCGTCTTGATGTCGCCGAACAGGCTCGTGGTGGTCATCACATGCCAGACGGCCAGGAAGACGACCATCACCAGGATCTGCAGCGAGAGGAGCTTCATCCGCTTCATGATGCGTCTCCTCCGACGAGCTCGCGCCCCTCGCCCATCGCATAGGCCTTCTGCACCTCGATCCGCAGCGACGACCAGATATCGCGATGGATCTCGTGGAAGGCCTTTTCCAGCCGGATGTCCGCGATGTCGCGCGGCCGCGGCAGGTCGACCTTGTAGTCGGCGACGATCCCCGCCGCCGGCCCGGCCGACATCACCACGACGCGGTCGGAAAGCGCGATCGCCTCCTCCAGATCATGCGTCACGAACATCAGCGCCTTGCGGTCGCGCGACCAGAGGTCGAGCAGCAGATTGCCCATGATCTGCCGCGTCTGCGCGTCGAGCGGCCCGAAGGGCTCGTCCATCAGCAGGATCTCGGGATTGCGGATCAGCATCTGCGCGAGGCTGACGCGCTTGCGCTGCCCGCCGGAGAGCATGTGCGGATAGCGGTCGACGAAGGTGCGAAGCCCGACGCGCGCCAGCCATTCGCGGGCGCGGCTGTCCGCCTCGCGGTCGGCAATGCCCATCGGTTCCAGCGCGACCTTGACGTTCTCCAGCGCCGTCTTCCACGGCATCAGCGCGTCCTGCTGGAAGAGATAGCCGGCGCGGCGGTTGAGCCCGGCCAAGGGCTTGCCGAAGATCTCGACCTTGCCGGCCGAGGGCGCGAGCAGGCCGGCCGCCGCATTGAGCAAGGTCGACTTGCCGCAGCCGGTCGGCCCGACGATGGAGACGAACTCGCCGGGCGCAACCTTGAGGTCGATGCCCTTCACCGCCTGGTAGCGGCCGCCATTCGCGAGATGGAAGGTGATGTCGACCTGTCCGAGCGCGACGGCCGGACCATTCGACGAAACCGGCTCTGCTCCCGCCGCAACGGCAGGCGGGCGATCCTGCAACTCCATGAAATCCGTTTCCCCGTCGGCCGGCCTGTCGCGCGGCCCATCCATTCTTCAGCGTTGTCGGAATTAATAGGCGATCGTCCGGGGAAGGCAACGTGGCCGGGGCGCGATCCGGCGGCAGGCGCCCGTCCGATGGGGTCGGCCACTGCCCCTGCGGCCGCCCGTCGCTTGCATCGTTCCATCGACACGGTCATATGCCAGCGCTGCCCTCGATTGACCGGAGCCGAAGCGAACGCCATGGCCGACCTCGAACAAGCCATGAAGGCACTCGTGGAGTTCATGCAGGTGCATCAGCAATGGGCGATTCCCATCGTCTTCGCCGTCGCCTTCGCCGAATGCGTCGCGATCCTGTCCTGGCTCGTGCCGGCCACGGTGTTCTTCACCACTTTCGGCGCCGTCGCCGGGGCCTCGGGCCTCAACCTCGTGCCGCTGGCCTTCGCAGCCTCGCTCGGCGCCGGCAGCGGCTTCTGGGTGTCCTATTGGGCGGGGCTGCTCCTGGGCCCGCGCGTCCATGACCACTGGCCCTTCAACAAGAACCCGCAATTGCTGGATCGCGGCCACGCCTTCTTCGAGCGCTGGGGCAGCCTCAGCATCGTGATCGGCCACTTCTTCGGCCCGCTGCGCGCGGTCATCGCCATCGTCGCCGGCCTCGTGAGCATGCCGTCCTGGCAGTTCCAGCTCGCGAACTGGYTCGCTTCCTTCGCCTGGGGTTTCGGGCTGCTCTACGGCGTCGGCCGGCTCAGCGAATTCCTCGCCCGCTGAAGGCGCCGGAAACCTGACTGCCGGGTGAACGCGCCATTCTGCGGCCGTTCAATTCGAAAGACGTCTATTCGCATCGTCGCATCGCGGCGCGCCACCATCGGCGAGCCCGGCACGACACGCTGAACGGCCCCACGCCGTCAGCGTCGTCCGACGGAGGGACCCGGCTCCCGTTGGACGTGACGATCCGGACCGACCTAAACGAGGTCTTTGCTATGACGATGTCCCGTTTTCTGATCCCCTTCGTCGCCCTTGCCGCCATGGGCGGCCAGGCCTTCGCCCAGACGGCGACGCAGCCGGCTCCCGCGGCCAAGCCCGCCGCTCCGGTCACCGCCCCGGCAGCCCCGGCAACGCAGGCCGCGCCGGCCGCCAAGCCCGCCACTCCGGCAGCCGCGCAACCCAGCGCCACGCAGGCCAAGAAGATCAACATCAATACGGCGACCGCTGCCGAGCTCGACACACTGAAGGGCATTGGCGAGGCCCGCGCCAAGAAGATCATCGAGGAGCGCAGCAAGGCGAAGTTCAAGGATTTCGCCGATCTGGTGAAACGCGGCACCCTGCCCTCGAATGTCGAAGCCGAGATCAAGGACAAGGTCACCTTCTGATCCCAATCGAAATAGAAGAGCCGGCCGCTTCCGCGGCCGGCTTTTTCGTTTTGCGGCAAGCTAGTGCCCGCTCGCCTGCGCTTGCGAGGCATCCGCCTCCCGCAGCGCCTGGGCGCAGTCGTCACAGCAGACCTCGACCGTATTGCCGCCGACCGTGACCTTGATCGGGTTCTCGTCGAGCTCGCAGTCGCAGGCTGCACAGGTTCCACTCATCGCCTTCCTCCTTCTCGTTGGCCGCTCATTCGGCCGCCCTGAGAAAGACCATCCGGCCGCTTCCGGCGCTGTCGGATTCTTTAGCGATCCGCTCCGGCCGCGCCGGCGCTCCCGCGCTCAGGCCGCGCAGGACCGCATCGATGCTTTCCCCTCCCGCCAAGCCGCGGCGCTCCTCGGCACGCAGCGAGATGATCGCGGTCGGGTCGCCGAAGAAGGGCGCGGCCGTCGCGTCGCGCAGATCGCTGTCGCGCAAACCGAGATCGCGCAGATCGCGCTCGCTCATGTCGCAGAGGGTGCGATAGTCGCGGCGCGCCTGCAGCCAGTGGCCGATCCCGCCAAGAATCCGTCCGAGAATATCGGCCGCCGCGAATACGGGCTTGGCCGATCCGATGATGAAGCTGATCATGACCTGTCTCCGTCGGTTGTGATGACGGAAGAGGACACTTTCGTGCTGACAGCTGCTGTCAGAATCTTTCGCGATCGGTGACAGCCTGTGTCAGCGGAGATCGAGCGAACGCTGGAACTCCGCCGGCGTGCGGCCGTAAGCCTGCCGGAAGGCGGCGCTGAAATGGCTGTGGCTGGAGAAACCGAGCTCGAGCCCGAGCTGGGTCAGCTCATCACAGTCGCCGAGCAGGTCGAGCGCCCGCGCCAGCCGCAGGCGCAGCTGATAGCGGTAGAGCGGCACCGCCTCGACCTGGGCGAAGACCTGGGTGAGGTAGACCGGGGAGACACCGACCTCGCGCGCGATCTCGGCCAGCGTCCAGCGCCGGGCGAGATCGGACGCCATCACCAGCTTCGCCCGGTCGACCAGCTTGCGCCGGCCGACCGAGGCCCCGGCCGCATGCGAGGTCCGTTCGCCCAGCGCGCGCCGTACCAGGGTCAGCGCCAGCGTCTCCGCTTCGAGCGGCTCGGCGACGCCGCGCCGCAGGCTGTATCGCAGCAGGGCGACGAGCGACTGCGCACGAGGATCGATCCGTCGGCGTTGCGTCAGGAAGGCGACCGTGCCGGCGCGCAGCAACTCTGCCGGCACGAGCTCCTGCAAGGTCTCTTCGCTGAGGCGCAGATCGAGGCAGGCATCGCCGCCCGGAACCGGGTGGCTGACCTGGTAGCCCTCATAGGGATTGAAGAAGAGGACCTGGTTGCTTTCCGCGACCGTGTCGTCGCGCCCGACATGGCGCACGAAGACGCCGCGATAGGGGAAAACCAGATGGGTCGCGTGAGTGCATTCCTCATCGCTGCGGTGTCGGCATGCGCCTGAGCACACGACATCGCGCACCAGCACGATCTCGCTGTCCAGGAGCTTGCTCACCGAAAATTGCGACACGGCCTGCCTTTCGCGACGCGGATTGGCGTCCCGAGCGTCTACAGCAGGCCCAGGACAACCATTGTCAGCAAGGCAAAAGAAGCGCCCAGAACCAGATACGCGAACTTGAACTGAAAGCCCTGGGACGCAGGCATCGATCGGATCGGTGTCATCATCGCCTCCCTCTGTTCAGCCTCGACTGTTTCGTCATGGAACATTTCTGCGGGGACGCCTGGCGCCCGCTAGTCGGCCCACATCCCGACCGCGAACCAGCCGACAATCGCGAGCATCAGGCCCACGATCAGGACGACCAGCACGGGCCGATCGAGAAAGCCTTGTCTTGCTTCAACCGGGGTCTCGACCGCCGGATCGACATCGGAATGGACATCAGCCCGCATCGGCGGGATCGGCTGGCCACCGCTCTCCGGAATGCGCGCCTCGCGTTCCCTGACGTCGTCTTGCATCGTCGCCTCCGCTCGTTCGAGCCCTGTCAGCCGCCGATAGCGCGCGTCAGCACATTCGCCAGCAGCGTGACCACGAGAAAACTGCCCAGCAGCAGGATGAAGAGCGGATCGCCCCAAGATACGGGCTTTGCGACATCGGCGAGCCCGCGACGGGCATGGCGCCGGTGCAGCCGCTCGATCGCCCTGTGTCTCAGCTCGTCCTGATGGGTCATCGCGCGCTCCTTGCGGGTATCGACTGGAACATAAACGCCCGCCGCGGAAAGCGGTTCCCATCGCGGCCCCGGCCATGCGAAACGGGCGCCCTTGCGAGCGCCCGTTCCATGCATTTTCAAGCGGTTGGAAGCGGTTCCGGACTCAGCTTCGCAGGATGATGAACCCGCTCGCGACGTCCGGCATTTGCCTCAGTTCTTGGTCTTGTCGACCAGGACCTTGGCCTTGATCCCAAAGGTCTGGCGCCAGCGGGGCCGTCGCAAAACAAAGGACCGTGGATCAGCTCAGTTCTTGGTCTTGTCGACCAGCGCCTTGGCCTTGATCCACGGCATCATGTCGCGGAGCTTGGCGCCGACTTCCTCGATCGGGTGGGCGGCGTAGCGGGCGCGGGTCGCCTTGAACGAGGTCTGGTTGACCTTGTTCTCGAGCATCCAGTCGCGGGTGAACTTGCCCGACTGGATATCGGTGAGGACGCGCTTCATCTCGGCCTTGGTCTCGGCCGTGATGATGCGCGGACCGGTGACGTACTCGCCGTATTCGGCGGTGTTCGAGATCGAGTAGTTCATGTTGGCGATGCCGCCCTCATAGATGAGGTCGACGATCAGCTTCACCTCGTGGAGGCACTCGAAATAGGCCATCTCGGGAGCGTAGCCGGCCTCGGTCAGCGTCTCGTAGCCGGCCTTGATCAGCTCGACCAGGCCGCCGCAGAGCACGACCTGCTCGCCGAAGAGATCGGTCTCGCACTCTTCCTTGAAGGTGGTCTCGATGATGCCGGCGCGGCCGCCGCCATTGGCCGAGGCATAGGACAGGCCGAGGTCATGGGCGTTGCCGGTCGCGTCCTGATGGATCGCGATCAGGGTCGGCACGCCGCCGCCGCGCTGATACTCGGAACGGACGGTGTGGCCGGGGCCCTTCGGCGCGACCATCAGCACGTCGAGGTCCTTGCGCGGCTCGATCAGATTGAAATGCACGTTGAGGCCGTGCGCGAAGAGCAGCGCAGCGCCTTCCTTCATGTTGGCGTGCAGCTCGTCGCGATAGATGTCGCCCTGCAGCTCGTCGGGGGTCAGCATCATCATGACGTCGGAGACCTTGGCGGCCTCGGACGGGGTCATCACCTTGAAGCCGGCCTCTTCGGCCTTCTTGCGGGTGGCCGAGCCGGCCTTCAGCGCGATGATGACGTCCTTGACGCCGGAATCGCGCAGGTTCAGCGCATGGGCATGGCCCTGCGAGCCGTAGCCCACGATGCAGACCTTCTTGCCCTTGATCAGGTTGATGTCGGCATCACGATCGTAATAAACGCGCATGGGTGTCTCCTTATGTCACGCGTTGGACTTGTCCCGGCCCGGCGCGCTCTGCACCGTGCCGTAGAGGGTGAGAAACTGTTCGGCGGCGCGCTCGGCGTCGCGGGCGATCTCGGCCTTGCTGAGGGTCAGCGTGTCGCCCAACAGCAGGCGCACCTGCACGTCGCGACCGACAAGGCCGAACAGCGTGCGGAAAGCCGCCTCGGTATCGTCGAAGGCGATGAGCCCGGCCTCCCGCCCGGCATCGAGCACCGGCTTCAGGCGCTCGCCGATGGCGAAGCGGCCATTGGCCAGCACGATCGAACCGAGATTGCCGTTGCGGGCCGCCGCCTGGCTGATGCCGATGCGGTTGAGCGCGATCGAGGTCGGCGAGGTGATCACCTCAAGCCAGTTGGCGGCAAAACCCTTCAGGCTTTCACGCAGGGTGCCGGCATCGAGATTCTGCCGGTCGTAATTGCCCGCCCTCACCTTCGAGGCCTGCCATTGCACGGTCGCGGTCAGCAGCCCATCGCGGTCGCCGAACCATTTGTAGAGCGTTTCCTTGGAGCAGCTCGCCCGGCGCGCCACGGCCGTCATGGTGAGATGGTCGCCCTTCTCCACCATCAGGCTGAGCACGGCATCGAGCACCGCCTGCTGCCTTGCGGTCAGCGTCTCGCTCTGCGTCTCGGCCGCGGGCTCGCTCATGCGGGGGAAAGGTCCAGTACCGTACGTTACGGTTCAGTCATCTAGCGCAGCCATGGATGGTGGGCAAGTCCTATTCGGGGCTGGCAGAGCGCCGGGAAAGAGTTATCTCCGGATCGCCGAAAGACAGGAGAGCTCGCCCCGATGACCTTGCCCAGCGCCGCCGACATCGTTGCCTTCTGGCGTGCAGCCGGCCCGGAGAAATGGTTCGCCAAGGACGAGGACTTCGACGCGGCGATCAAGGAGCGGTTCCTGCCGGCCCATGAGGCGGCTGCCGCCGGCACGCTCGCCGACTGGGAAGGAACGCCGGAGGGCGCCTATGCGCTTCTCATCCTGCTCGACCAGTTCCCGCGCAACCTGTTCCGCGGCAGCGCCCGCGCCTTCGCCACCGATGCGCAGGCGCTCGCCATCGCGGAACGCGCAATCGAACACGGCTTCGACCGAGGTTACCAGCCGCCTGAGCAGCGCTTCTTCTACATGCCGTTCATGCATTCGGAGGAGCTGGCCCATCAGGACCGCTGCGTTCATCTCTGCGAGGCGGCCAGCGACCTCGAAGGCGTGAAATTCGCCGAGCTCCATCGCGACATCATCCGCGACTTCGGCCGCTTTCCCCATCGCAACCCGCTGCTGGGACGCCAGACGACAGCAGACGAACGGGCTTTCCTCGACAAGGGCGGCTTCGCCGGCTGAACTTCAGCCGCCCGACTGGCTCGCCATCCGCTGYAGGAAGATCGCCGCGACCGTCAGGACGAAGCCGACCCACCAG
>NZ_JBFRDQ010000178.1:0-8526 GCF_052113865.1 Allobosea sp. TAB14
TGTAACAAGGCATCCCAATAAGAATATCCCATTTCTTCATAAGGATACCTCGAAATCAAAAAATATATCGATATTCAAATATTATGCAGAGCTTTCATAAAACTCAATAGGAAATTGGTTTCTCATCAAATCGAGCATACAATCGATGTTTGCCTAAATTATTGCCCGAACTAAATTTTCTGTTGCGAAAGCGATAGAGGAGCACAGCCGCCCCAAATGGCGCACCAAAATGCAGCAGTCCCTGCAAGCGAGCCGGGCAAGATGTAAGTTCGGCGGCCGCTATTGGCTCTCCGGCCGCCCGCGACCACAACAGCAAATGCGGGGATCTCGGCAAGCCCGGCTGGATCGGCCCGATATGGCAAGGTTCAAGGGGTCTCCGTCCTGCTCATGAAAAAGGCAGATCGGGCCGCTTCCCGGGCCATGCCCCCTCTTCCCGAACGCCTGCGAATGCGCATAGGCTGACGAAAATGGGGAAAACGGCCGCATGGTTGCGTTCGATGAAATGACCGGCTCGGGGCAGGAGTTGAGGCCAGCCTATGACGCGCTCGACCGCTGGCTGAAGGAGGCTCCGGCCGAAACGCTGGCGCTGAGGCGCTCGCAGGCGGAACTCTTCTTCCGGCGCATCGGCATCACCTTCGCAGTCTATGGCGACGAGGAATCGACCGAGCGCCTGATCCCCTTCGACATCATCCCGCGCGTCCTCACCAAGCCGGAATGGACCAAGCTGGAAGCGGGGCTGCGCCAGCGCGTCACCGCCCTCAACATGTTCCTGGCCGATGTCTACGGGCCCAAGGAATGCCTGAAGGCCGGCATCATCCCGCCCGATCTGGTCTATCGCAACGCCTGCTACCAGCTCGAAATGGTCGACTTCAAGGTGCCGCACGGCGTCTATTGCCACATCGCCGGCATCGACGTGGTGCGGGTCGACGCAGACACATTCTATGTGCTCGAGGACAATGCCCGCACGCCATCGGGCGTCTCCTACATGATGGAAAACCGGGAGGTGATGCTCAGGCTCTTCCCGGAGCTYTTCGCGATGCACCGCGTCGCMCCSGTCGACAACTAYCCYGACCAGCTCCTGGCGACSCTGCGCTCGGTCGCGCCGCGCAGCGCGCCTTCGGAYCCGACGATCTGCCTGCTSACGCCCGGMCAGTAYAAYTCGGCCTTCTACGAGCACTCCTTCCTCGCCGACAAGCTCGGCGTCGAGYTGGTCGAGGGCTCGGACCTGCTGGTCAAGGACGACGTGGTCTACATGCGCACCACGCAAGGGCCGAAGCGCGTCGACGTGATCTACCGGCGCATCGACGACGACTTCATCGACCCGCTCGTCTTCCGCGGCGATTCGGTACTCGGCGTGCCCGGCATCATCGGCGCCTACAAGGCCGGTAACGTCACGCTGGCCAACGCCGTCGGTACCGGTGTCGCCGACGACAAGGCGGTCTACAGCTACATGCCTGAAATCGTGAAGTTCTTCACCGGCGAGGAGCCGATCCTGAAGAACGTCCCGACCTTTCGCTGCCGCGAGCCCGAGGCGAACGCCTATGTGCTCGACAATCTGGAGAAGCTCGTCGTCAAGGAGGTCAACGGCTCGGGTGGCTACGGCATGCTCGTCGGCCCGCACGCCAACAAGGCGCAGATCGAGACCTTCCGCCGCAAGCTGAAGGCGAGCCCGGAAGGCTTCATCGCCCAGCCGACGCTGGCGCTCTCGACCTGCCCCACCTTCGTCGCCTCGGGCGTGGCGCCGCGCCATGTCGACCTGCGGCCCTATGTGCTCTCCGGCGCCAACGGCATCTCCTGCGTGCCGGGCGGRCTGACCCGCGTSGCGCTGAAGGARGGTTCGCTSGTCGTCAACTCCAGCCAGGGCGGCGGCACCAAGGACACCTGGGTGCTCGACGCATGACGCGCTCTCCCGATCGCCTCAACGCTCCCTTCCGGATGCTGCCTGCCTCGCCGCGGAAAGGCCCTCGCTGACCATGCTCTCGCGCACTGCAGACAGCCTCTACTGGGTTTCCCGCTATGTCGAGCGGGCCGAATGCCTCGCCCGCATCCTCGATGCGACGACCCGTCTCACCAACCTGCCTTCGACCTATGGCGGCGCCGGCACCGAGTGGCAGAGCGCGGTCCTGACCGCCGGCTGCGAGGACACCTTCGCCCAGGCCTATAGCGAAGCGAACGAACGCAATGTCTGCGACTTCCTGACCTTCAACCCCGATAACCCCTCCTCGATCCGCAACTGCCTCGCCTTGGCGCGCTCGAACGCGCGGGCGGTGCGCACGGCGCTGACCTCGGAGATGTGGGACGCGCTGAACGGCGCCTGGCTCGAGCTGCAACGCTTCGAGAAGAAGCGCATGGACCGCGAGGAATTCGCCCGCTTCCTCGACTGGGTGAAGAATGTCTCGCTGGTCTTCGACGGCTCGGCCTACCGCACCATGCTGCGCGACGACGGCTACTGGTTCTCGCGGCTCGGCGTCTATCTCGAGCGCGCCGACAACACCGCCCGCATCCTGGACGTGAAGTATCACGTCCTCCTGCCGGCCAACGAGCAGATCGGCGGCTCGCTCGACTATTTCCAGTGGACCACGGTGCTGCGCGAGGTCTCGGCGCTGACCGCCTATCACTGGGTCTATCGCGAGGCGGTGAAGCCGGTGCTCATCGCCGATCTGCTGATCCTGAACCGGCGCATGCCGCGCTCTCTCGCCGCCTGCTACGAGAACATCTCGCGCTTCCTCGACTCGCTCGGCGACGCCTATGGCCGGCAGGGCGCGGCCCAGCGCCAGGCGCGCCGGACTCTGGCGAACCTCAGCAACACGCGCATCGAGAACATCTTCCAGCACGGGCTGCACGAGTTCATCGAGGACTTCATCACGGAAAACAACGGCCTCGGTAATACGATCGTCGAGCAGTACCTGCAGTGACCCGCTCGCCTCGCCGCGAACCGGCAGGTAGAACGACAGATATCCAGAGCATTTTCGAGCGAAGTGGACACCGGTTCGCGTGAAGAAAATGCGATAAAACAACGAGATAGATCCTTTCCGCGCTTCAGGGAAACGCGGAAAGGATCTAAACGCCCGGAACGGCCGAGACCCATGCGGATCAGGATCTCCCACACGATCAGCTACGAATATGCCGAGCCGGCCCGGCATATCGCCCAGATCCTGCGCCTGACGCCACGCGACCATGACGGCCAGCACGTCATGTCGTGGCGGATCGAGCCCAGCATCGACGGGCGCCTGCGGGCTTCGCAGGATGCGCATGGCAATATCGTTCACACCTTCTACGCCGACGGCCCGATCTCCGCACTCGGGATCAAGGTCGACGGGCTGATCGAAACCGTCGATCTCGCCGGTGTCATCCGTGGCGGGCTGGAGCGGGTCCCTTGCGACGTCTATCGGCGCGACACCCTTCTGACCGCGCAGGACGATGCGCTGCGCGCCTTCACCGACGAAGCCGCGGCCGGCGCCGGCACGCCGCTTTCGCAGATGCATGCGCTGATGGCCGCGGTCCATGAGCGCATGACCTGCCTCGACGCCAGCGGACACACCGGCGTTGGCGCACCGGCTGCCTTTGCGGCGGGCGAGGCGATCGCGCAGGATATCGCCCATGTCTTCATGGCCTGCGCGCGCCATCTCGGGCAGCCGGCACGCTACGTCTCCGGCTATGTCGCGCGATCGGGCGATCTGCCCCTGGGCAGCGGCGCCCATGCCTGGGCCGAGGTCTATCTCGATGGCTATGGCTGGATCGGCTTCGACAGCGCGAATGGCCTGTGCCCCATCGACACGCATGTGCGTGTCGCGGTAGGGCTGGATTTCGCCGACGCCGCCCCTGTCCGGGGCTCGCGCCAGGGCGGCGGAGGCGAGAACCTCAACGTTCTCGTCACGGCACAAGAAGCCGGCAGTCGGCAGGTCAATCAATAGCCGTAGCTGGCGGCCGAAACTTAAGCCGGCCACGTTGATTCGATTTGGTCGGATCAGGCCACAAGCGATTGACGGACTTAAGAGATCGAAGGACCGCGACCGTGACCTATTGCGCCGGAATCCTCGTGCAGGACGGGCTGGTGATGATCGCCGACACCCGCACCAATGCCGGGCTCGACGATATCTCGACCTTCCGCAAGCTCCACATCTTCTCCTGGCCGGGCGACCGCAGTTTCGGGCTGGCGACGGCCGGCAACCTCTCGATCACGCAATCGGTCATCAGCTTCCTGCACGAGGGACTGCCCCATCCCGAGACCGGCGAGATCGAGACGCTGCGGAACGCGACCACCATGTTCCGGGCGGCCCAGCTCGTCGGCCGCTGCATCCGCCATGTCCGGGAGATCGACGGGCCGGCGCTCGACGAAGCCGGCGTCAAGTTCGAGATGTCCATGCTGTTCGGCGGACAGATCAWGGGCCAGCCSATGCGGCTCTTCATGRTCTACGGCGCSGGMAACTTCATCGAATGCGGCATSGACGCSCCCTTCCTSCAGATCGGCGAGCACAAATATGGCAAGCCGATCCTCGACCGCGCCGTCACCTTCAAGACCCATCTCTACGATGCGCTGAAGGTCGGGCTCATCTCGATGGATTCGACGATGCGCTCCAATCTCGGCGTCGGCCTGCCGATCGATCTGCTGGTCATGCGCCGCGATGCCGAAGACCTCGAGCTCAACCGCCGCATCGAGGCCGGAGAACCCTATTTCCACGATCTGCGCGAGCGCTGGTCCGCTGCGCTGCGGGCCGCGCACATGGCGATCCCACGCCCGCCCTACGGGCCCAGCTCCCCGTAAAGGCTCCGGCCCTTCGTGAAGCCGGCCTCATTTTCGCGGTAAATCCCGGCGCCAAGGCAACGGGATGTCAATACTTACGCGGTTAGCTCGCATCGAAGGATCGATGCCGGACGTGCAATGCTGCAACCTGCCACCGCGAAGATGACGAACGCGGGTTCATCCGCGCGCATGTTCGCGAGCACCGTCGCGACGCTGGGCTGCGCGTTCCTGCTCCTGCTGGCCGTCGGTGCGGCCGTGGTGATCGCGATCACGCGCGAGGCCAATCGGCTCGAAGCCCAACGCCAGCGCGAGCGCATCGAAGCCGCCTTCAACAATCAGATTCGCGCCAGCGAGCTCAGGTTGGAACGGCTGGCCATCGCGGGCGCCTTCCAGGAGACGCTGCGCGGACCGGAGCCCCACACCGGACTGCAGAACGCCTTCAGCCGCCTGGGCGGCCAGCTCGCCGATTTCGACGGAGCCTATATCGCATCGGCATCCGGAACCGTCCTCGCCGGCGTCGAAGCGGGCGAGCCTGCCGGCCAGGCCGGCTATGACGGCCTGCGAAATTTCAGCGGCTTCATTCCCGGAGGAAACTCCCGGCCCGTGGCCGGCAGCCTATCCTCCGATCGCGGCTCGGCCTGGTCGACCATCGCCAGCAACGGCAGCGACACGATCCTGCTGATGGTGATCGACTTGTCGCGCATCGCGACGCCGGTTCACTCGCCGTCGCTGGGGCGGCTGTCCTTCGTCGCCTATCGGCGGTTGTCCGGTACCATGCTGGCCGAGCTGGCGGATGGCTACCGCGTCGCCGGCATGCGCCTCGTCGATCGGCAGCCCTCCGACGCGCTGTCGAGCCTGCCCATTCCCTCTCCGGACGCATCGGTCAGCACCTGGCTGACCTGGACACCGGACCGCCCCGGCGACGTCATGCTGGAGCGCTTCCTCTGGGCCCTGATCTCGGTCGGCGTGCTTTTCTCCGGTATCATCGTCTTCGTAGTCCAGCGCCTGCGCGCGGCAGCCGTGCAGATCACGCTACGCGAGCAGGAGATCCAGCGCCTGGCCGGCCAGGACGAATTGTCGCTGCTGCCCAACCGGCGCAGCTTCGACCTGACCTTCGACCAGGCACTCGCCCGGCTCGACCGCGGCGACTCGGCGCTTGCGGTGTTTCTCATCGATCTCGATCGCTTCAAGGCCGTCAACGACACTTATGGCCATACGGCCGGCGACGAGCTCATCCGCCAGGTCGCCAACCGGCTCCTCGGCACCGTGCGGGCGGGCGATACGGTGGCGCGCCTGGGCGGCGACGAATTCGGCGTCATCCAGGCGCATGCCTCCCCAACCGGCTCGGCGGCGCTGGGCGAGCGGATCCTGGCCGCCCTCACCGCCCCCTTCACCGTCATGGGCGTCGAGGTCACCATCGGCTGCTCGGTCGGCATCGCCCTGGCACCGCGCGACGGCGCGAAGCGCGAGACGCTGCTCAAGCTCGCCGACACTGCGCTCTACGAGGCGAAGAACAGCGGTCGCAACCGCTGGTCCTTCTTCGAGCCCCAGATGAACCGCGCGCTCCAGGTCAAGCGCATGGTCGAGGACGATCTGCGCAACGCCATCGAGCAGGACAAGCTCACCCTGCACTACCAGCCTCAGGTCTCGATCGACGGCTCCACCATCATCGGCGTCGAGGCGCTCGTGCGCTGGCCGCATCCGGAGCATGGCATGATCCCGCCTTCGGAGTTCATCGCCATCGCCGAGGAGCGCGGGCTCATCGTGCCGCTGAGCGAATGGGTGCTGCGGCGCGCCTGCCAGGAAGCCAGGCGCTGGAAGGGCGTCCGCCTCGCCGTCAACGTCTCGCCGATCCAGTTCCGCCACAAGGACTTCGTCGCCAACGTCATCCGCATCATCGGGGAGACGGATTTCGATCCCGGCCAGCTCGAGCTGGAACTGACCGAAGGTGTGCTGATCGAGGATGCCGACGCGGCCGAAACCGCGATGATGGACATCAGGGCCCATGGCGTCGGACTTGCTCTCGACGATTTCGGCACGGGTTATTCGAGCCTGATCTATCTGCGCCGCTTCGCCTTCGACAAGATCAAGATCGACCGCTCCTTCCTCGAATACATGGAAGAAACCGGCGAATCCGCGATCCTGGTCCATTCGATGGCGCATCTCGGCCGCGCGCTCGGCCTGCGCGTCTGCGCCGAGGGCGTGGAGACGGCCGAGCAGCACCGCTTCCTCCAGGCCATCGGCTGCCACGAACTGCAGGGCTTCCTCTTCTCGCGGGCGGTTCCCGCCGAGGAGATCGACCGCCTGCTCGCGGTGAACAACCCTTTTGCTGAAGTGCTCGCTGCCTGACCGGACACCCGATCAGAACAGCAGCTCCTGGATGCCGCTGAAGATCGCATAGGCGAAACCGGCACTGAGCGCRAGCCCGATCGCCCCGATGACCGCCCCCGCGATGATCAGCACGCCGTCGCGCTCGACCATCCCGAGCCCGACCAGGCAGACGGCGAGCCCGAGGGGGATCTGCCCGATGAACGGCGCCGCGACGATCAGCCCCAGCGCCAGGATCAGGATGACGAGCCCGAGGATCGGCACCGCATAGGGACCGCCGAGCATCGTCAGCCGCGGCCGCGAGAAACGCTCGAGCCAGATCAGGGGCGGCAGCGCCCGCTCGATGGCGCGGTTGAGCTCCGGCTTGCCGATGCTACGCCTGAGCAGCGCCTGCGGCAGCCAGGGCGTCTTCCGGCCGGGCAGCATCTGCAGCGCGACGAAGGCCAGGACAAGCCCGCAGACCAGCGGAATCGGCGGCGGCATCGGCAGGCAATTGGGCAGGCCGAGCAGCACCACAAGCAGCGCATAGGCGCGATCCTGCAGCGCCGCGATGATGGTGCCGACCTCGACACGCTCCCCGGGCAGACCGGCCAGCGCCTTCAGAAGTCCGGATGTGCGTAGGGGAGATGACAAGAGAGCCAGGCCGTGCCGGATTGAGCTGCCCGCCTAGCACGGCGGGGCAACCCGCAACAAGCACGCGCGACGCAGGCGCTCAATGCAGTGTCAGCACACCGTTGACGCTGCGGATCTCCGCCGGCCGGATCAGTCGCGAATGCGCGACGGTGACGGAATGCACCGGCCCGTCAAGCTCGCGCCGCCAGAAATCCAGAAATTCATGCAGCACGGGAAAGCGCGGAGCGACGTCGTATTGCTGCCAGATGAAGGTCTGCAGCACGCTGAGATGATCGGGCATGCGATACAGGATCGTCGCCGTCGTCAGCCCATAGCCCTCGAGCTGCCTGATGAAGTCCTCTGAAACCATCTGCACCTCCCCTCCCAGCGGGATTGAAAGCTTAGCCGGATGCGTCGAGGCTGCGCCCGGTTGGTTAACAAAAGCTTGCAAGCTTACTCCCAAACTGCTGCAATTCTTAGGCTCGTCTGCGGCACAAGGGGGACGCTCGGCGGGCCGGGGGCATGCGTGGCGTGGGGTAGCCGCAGAACCGGTCGGACCAGGCTGGCGATGGTCGTCGCGGCCCTGCCCCTGTCCGTCTGTTCGGCCGCCCTTGCCGAGGACGATGAAGCGGATGAGGAGCGTTCCCGGCTTTCGACCGTGATCTTCGGCTCGATGGAGGCCGGCCCGACCAAGACCTTCCTGTCGGTCGGAATGAAGCGCGCTATCGGCGGCGGCCTGGCCCAGAGCGGCTTCCGCCTCTTCCTGAAGGCTGGCGGATCGCAGGAACAGACGCGGCGCCAGTCGCCGCGCGGCACCACCTACAAGGCCGAGACCCAGACGC
>NZ_JBFRDQ010000179.1:0-11901 GCF_052113865.1 Allobosea sp. TAB14
CCTTCAGCATCGGCCGCGAGAAGGTCGGCATCGTCGGCGAATCCGGCTCGGGCAAGTCGCTGACCGGGCGCACGATCCTGAAGCTGACGCCGAAGGCGGCGACGATCTCCGCCAGGAAGCTGTCCTTCGACGGGATCGACCTGCTCGCCGCCAGCGAGCGGCAGATGCGGACCATCCGCGGCAACCGCATCTCGATGATCCTGCAGGACCCGAAATTCTCACTCAATCCGCTGATGCGGGTCGGCGAGCAGATCACCGAGGCCTACCGGCTGCACCACAAGGTCGGCGGCAAGGAGGCGGAAGCCAAAGCGCTCGCCATGCTGGAGGCGGTGAAGATCCGCGAYCCCGCCCGCGTCTTCAGGCTCTTCCCGCACGAGGTCTCGGGCGGCATGGGCCAGCGCATCATGATCGCGATGATGCTGATCCCCGAGCCCGACCTGATCATCGCGGACGAACCGACCTCGGCGCTCGACGTCACGATCCGGCGGCAGGTTCTGAGCATCCTCGACGAGCTGGTGACCCGGCGCGGCGCCGGGCTGATCTTCATCAGCCACGACCTCAATCTGGTGGCGGATTTCTGCGACCGCGTGCTGGTGATGTATGCCGGCCGGATCATGGAGGACATCCCGGCGCGGGAACTGCGCAATGCCCGCCATCCCTACACGCGCGCGCTGCTCGACAGCCTGCCGCGCCTCGACCGGCAGGCCGACATGCTGCAGGTGCCGAGCCGCGACCCGGCCTGGCTGGACGGGCCGACCTTGCAGAGCGGGAGCCGGGCATGAGCGCTGTCGACACGACTCCGGCGGTGAACCGCCCGGCTGCGCTGACGGTCAGCCATCTCTCGGTCGTCTTCGGTCGTGGCAGCTCAATGCTGAAGGCCGTGGACGATGTCTCCTTCACGCTCGGCCATGGCGAAGCCTTCGGGCTGATCGGCGAATCCGGCTGCGGCAAGTCGACCGTGCTGCGCGCGCTCGCCGGGCTCAACAGCGAGTATGGCGGCACGATCAGGTTCCAGGATCGGGAGGTGCCGCACAAGCGCGACAAGGSCTTCTTCCGKCGSGTGCAGATGGTSTTCCAGGAYCCCTATTCCTCGCTKCATCCGCGCAAGATGGTGCAGAACGTGCTGGCCGAGCCGCTGAAGATCCACGGCTTCGACCGGCCCCAGGAGCGCATCGACGAGATCCTGACCGCCGTCGGCCTCGGGCCGTCCTTCCGCTATCGCTTCCCGCAYGAGCTYTCGGGCGGSCAGCGCCAGCGCGTCGCGATCGCGCGTGCGCTCATCATCGAGCCGGAGCTGCTGCTGCTGGACGAGCCGACCTCGGCGCTGGACGTCTCCGTGCAGGCCGAAATCCTCAACCTGCTGAAGCAGCTCCGCCGCGACCGCGACCTGACCTATCTCATGGTCAGCCACGATCTCGCGGTCGTGACGCATCTCTGCGAGCGCGTCGCGATGATGAGCGAGGGCCGCATTCTAGAGGAGATGAGCGCTGCCGACGTCAGGGCCGGCCGGGCGCATGAGCCCTATACGCGCGAATTCCTCGAGGCGAGCGTCGGTTATCGCCCGATCGCGTGAGCGGCCGGGTTTCGACGGATCAGGATATGGATGAGGCAGGCATGATGGGCGAAGCTTTGGGCGCGGAACATTGGCCGGCGAACGGTTGGGAGAGCGTGGCGCCGGAGGCGGCGGGCTGGTCGCGCGAGGGGCTCGACCGGGCCTGGCGCTTCGCCGATACCATCTCGACGGCGACTTTGATGATCGTGCAGGGCGGGCGCGTGGTGGCGAGCCGCGGCGATCTCGCCCATCGCTACCAGTGCCATTCCGTCCGCAAGAGCTTCCTCAGCGCCCTGATCGGCATCCATGAGGAGGAGGGCCGGATCGACCTGTCGCGCACGCTCGCCGATCTCGGCATCGACGACAAGGAAGGCCTCAGCGCCCTGGAGAAGGCCGCGACGATCTACGACCTGCTGACGGCACGCTCCGGCATCTTCCATCCAGCCGGCTATGAATCGCCCTGGATGAAGTCGATCAAGCCGCCGCGCCATTCGCAGCCGCCGGGCAGCTTCTGGCTGTACAACAACTGGGATTTCAACGCGCTCGGCACGATCTTCACGGCGCTGACCGGCGCCGGCATCCATGACGATTTCCTGGCGCGGATCGGCCGCCCGCTCGGCATGSAGGATTTCCGCYTCGACGRSGARCGKCGCGACGGCTGGMTSGAGCCSGACGAYTGCTCGGTTCAYCCCGCCTATCCGTTCCGGATGTCGACGCGCGACCTCGCCCGCTTCGGCCTGATGTTCCTGCGGCAGGGCCGCTGGCAGAGCGAACAGGTCGTGCCGGCCAACTGGGTCGCGACCAGCGTGCTGCCGCTCTCCGATGCCGGGCCGCGCGGCGGCTACGGCTATATGTGGTGGACCGAGCGCTCCGGCACGGGCTTCCCCGGAGTCGTGTTGCCGGCCGGCAGCTACAGCGCCCAGGGCGTCGGCGGGCAGACCTGTCTCGTCATTCCCTCGCTCGATCTCGTGATCACCCACCGCGTCGACACCGATATCAAGGGCACGGAGGTGAGCCGTTTCGCCTTCGGCCGCCTGCTGCGCCTGATCCTGGAAGCGCGTCGGCAGGGTTGAGCAGCGTTTGCCATCGCAAGACCGACCGGGAGTAATCATGCCGAGCGCCATCGAACGTATCGCGGAGTGGAGCCGCCCCGCGCCAGCCTTCTCGCCACTGGCCCGACTACGAGCGCATCACGCCATCGCCGATACCGTGGGCTGCATGCTGGCCGGGGTTGGCGATCAGGCGACACAGGCCGTGCGTCAGGCCTTCGCTTCCGGGATCGGCCCGCGGGGCGCTGCGGCGGTTGCGGGCGGGGGCAGGGCGACGGAGGCGATCGCCGCGCTGGTCAACGGCACGGCGGCGCATGCGCTCGATTATGACGATAATTTCAGGCCGGGCATCACCCATGCCTCGGCGGTGCTGGTGCCGGCGCTGCTCGCGGTGGCGCAGGGGCGCGGGGCGAGCGGGCGGGCCTTCGTCGACGCCTATCTCGTCGGGCTGGAGGCGCAGGCCGCCGTCGGGCGCGGCATCAACCCGGCGCATTACACCATCGGTTGGCACGCGACCTCGACGGTCGGTGCGATCGGGACGGCGGCGGGCACGGCCTGGCTGATGGGRCTCGAYGSGGCGGGCATCGCCCGCGCSATGAGCGTWGCSGCMAGCATGGCRGCCGGSCCSAAGGGSCAGTTCGGSACSCCGGCCAAGCCGCTGCATGCCGGGCTCGCGGCGCGCAATGCCGTCGATGCGGCTGCACTCGCGGCAGCGGGGATGACCGGGCGCCTCGACATCCTGGAATGCCCGATGGGCTTTGCCGAATTGTTCGGCGACGACAGCGCCGTCGGCTGGGAGCGGATGGTGCTGGCAGCGCCGCATGTCATCGAAAGCGACGGACTGACCCCGAAGCGCCATCCCTGCTGCGGCTCGACGCACCTTGCGGTCGATGCGATCCTCGACCTCAAGGCAAAACACGGCTTCTCCGCCGCGGATGTCGAGGCGGTGGACACGCTGGTCGGCATCGCCAATGCGCGCAATCTCGCCTATCCCGATCCGCAGGACGAGATGCAGGGCCGCTTCTCGATGCATTACTGCGTCGCGCTCGCGCTCTTGCAGGACCGGCTTTCGTTGGCCGATTTCACGCCGGAAGCGGTCGCGCGCCCGGAGGTCCGGCGGCTGTTGTCGCTGACGGTGATGCGATCCTACGACAAGAGCGAGGAGGCGGCGGGGCGCCAGCCGCATCGCGTCACCATCAGCCTCAAGGACGGGCGCGTGCTCAAGGCCGATCGGCTGGAGGCGAAGGGTTCGATCGCCGATCCGTTCGACGATGCCGACCGGGAAGCGAAGTTCCGAGATTGTTGCTCCGGGATGCCGGGCGCCGCCGCACTTTACGCCCGGCTCGCCGATATCGACGCCATGGCCGATCTCGACAGCTTGCTGTCGGAGCCCGCGGAAGCCGGGCGGGCATAGCCGCGTCGACTGACGGCAGGACGGGGCGGATCGTCCGGGTGTGCCGGCTGGCCGTCACCCGCGATGGCGGCCCAGAACTGCTCGACGGGAAGGCGACTCCGCTGCTTTGCCCGGTAGAGCCTGATTTCGGCCGAGATATACCATGAGGGGTCGGCTGCCGGCACGAGCTGGCCGCTGCGCAATTCCTCGACGACAAGGCTTTCGGGCACCCAGGCGACGCCGTGTCCGGCCAGGACCATGGCCTTGAGGCCAACCGACATCGGATTCTCGTAGACGGTGACCAGCGGCGTTGGCCGCTCGGCGAAGAGCAAGGCGAGCCGGCGCGCGAAGAAGGAGGCGTTGCCATAGCTCAGCAGGCGCACCGGCGCATCGCCGGAGCGGAAGGCGTGGAGCGGCTCGCCAGCGCTGTCGGGGATCGAGACGGGGATTGCTCGTTCGGCGCCGAGGTGGCGGTAGACGAAGTGTTCGGCGTCCAGTTCGGGCGGCACGGCCGGATGCGCATAGGTTAGCAGGAAATCGCATTCGCCACGATCGAGCAGGGCGACATTGCCGTCGAAGGATGAGCGTTGATCGCAGAACCGCGTCTTCAGCGGACCGAGCTTGTCTTCGATGCGGCGCATCAGGCTGGGGAAATAGGTCAGGGACAGGGTGTTGAGCGTGGCGAAGGTCAGCGTCTCCGACTCGTCTTCGTGCTGCCGGCGCACCTCCCGACGCGCGTCCTGCACCTGCCTGAGGATGTCCTGGGCACGCGGGAGGAACGTCCGGCCGGCTTCGGTGAGGCGGATCGGATAACTGCTTCGGTCGAACAGCGGCAGGCCGAGCCATTCCTCCAGCTGTTTGACCCGGCGGCTCAGGGCGGATTGCGTGATGTTCCGCTCACGGGCGGAGCGCGAGAAGCTGAGCGTCGTCGACAGGCTCAGGATGTCTTCCAGCCACTTCAACTCCATTGCCACTTCCTCCGCCGCTGCGGGCAGGATGGCATGGCTGCTCCAGCCACACCAGAAGTGGACAAGGCAAGGGAAGGGGAGCGTTGACGACGAACTCGTCCTGCCGTCGGACCTTGAGTCATCTGCTYGCGGCCATGCTCCCTCTACGGGCGCGAGCGCCGTGACAGGGTGTGTCGCACGCGCGTTGGCAATCCTTCGCCGCGCGGCTTTTCGGTCTCGGACGGAGCTGCCGTTTGAGCCGCTGCGCGAACCCCGGTTGACTGCCCGGTCCAGTTCGAACGCCGGGATTCTTCACGCCCCGAAGCGCATCTCCGGCAGGCCGCGAATACCGAGATCGTGGATCGCAAACAGACTGCCGCGCAGCACCCCGTCGTCCGGGAAGCGCGGCAGCGGGGGCTTCGCCATCGAGGTCACGAAGAGAATGTCGAGGTTGGGGCCGCCGAACATCACGCTCGTCACCTTCTTGACCGGCAGGTCGATGATGCGATCGACGCTGCCGTCAGGCGCGTAGCGCACCAGCCGCCCGTCATAGACCAGCGCGTTCCAGAGATAGCCTTCGGCATCGACGGTCGAGCCGTCCGCCGCGCCACCCTTCGAGGTATCCACCTTGGCGAAGACCCGCCGGTTGGTGGCGGCGCCGCTGTCGAGGTCGTAGTCATAGGCCCAGATCTCGCCGGACCAGGTATCCTGGAAATAGAAGGTCTTGCCGTCCGGGCTCCAGCACGGACCGTTCGAGCAGACGATGCCGGTGTCGAGCTTCGTCACCTTGAAGTCGGTCGAGAGGCTGTAGAGCGCGCCGTTGGCGCCTTCCTCCTGCGTGTCCATCGAACCGGCGACGAAGCGGCCGCGCTTGTCGACCTTGCCGTCGTTCAGGCGGTTGGCGGGCTGGTCAGGCTCCGGATCCTGGATGAGCGTGATCTCGCCGGATTTGAAATCCAGCGCATGGAAGCCGCGCTGCAGCGAGACGATCGCGCCCTCGCCATCCTTGCGCAGCGCCATCGAGCCGATCTTCTGCGGCACGTCCCATGCGCGCACTTCGCGTCCGTCGACGGTCGCGCGAAACACCCGGCCGTCGAAGGAATCGATCCAGTAGAGCCGCTCCTGCTCCACGTCCCAGAGCGGGCCTTCGCCGAGCGTCGTCTTGACGTCGACCAGCACTTCGATGCGCATGCTATCCTCCCYGTCGGTGTCGTCAGAATGCGACCTTGTCGCCGCCCTTGAGCTCCAGCATCGCGCGCGCCTCGTCGGGCGTGGCGATCTCCAGCCCCAGCCCTTCCAGGATCAACCGCACGCGGCGAACCTGATCGGCATTCGTCTCGGCGAGGCGCCCCGGCCCGAGCCAGAGGCTGTCCTCCAGCCCGACGCGGACGTGGCCGCCCTGGGCCGCGGCGATGGCGGCGACATTCATCTGGTTGCGGCCCGCCCCGAGCACGGACCAGCGATACTGGTCACCGAACAGCCGGTCGGCCGTGCGCTTCATATGCGCGATGTCGTCGGGGTGGTTGCCGATGCCGCCCTGCAGGCCGAACACCGTCTGGATGAAGAGCGGCCCCTGCACCAGCCCGCGGTCGAGAAAGTATTTGAGATTGTAGAGATGGGCGGTGTCGTAGCACTCGAACTCGAAGCGCGTGCCGCTGCCGGCGCAGGTGGTCAGGATGTGCTCGATCTGCCCGAAGGTGTTGCGGAAAATGATCTCCTTGTTGGCGAGATAGGTCCGCTCCCATTCATGCTTCAGGTCCTTGAAGCGGTCGAGCATGCCGAAGAGGCCGAAATTCATCGAACCGAGATTGAGCGAAGCGAGCTCCGGCTTGAAGGTCGCGGCCGGTTTGACACGCTCCTCGATCGTCATGGTCGGGGCACCGCCGGTGGTGATGTTGACGACGCAATCGCTGCGCTGGCGGATGATTGGCAGGAAGCGGGCGAAGGCCTCCGGCGTCTGGTCCGGCGCGCCGGTCTGCGGATCGCGAGCGTGCAGATGGACGATCGCGGCGCCGGCCTCTGCCGCGCCGATCGCCGCGTCCGCGATCTCCTCCGGTGTCACCGGCAGGTAGGGTGACATCGAGGGTGTGTGGATCGCGCCGGTGACGGCGCAGGAGATGATGACCTTGCGGGCTTTCGCCATGATAGGCTCCTATTCTCCGATGTCGCGCGCGGCGGCGCGCTTATGGGCGGCGAGCGCCATCAGGCGCCGGTCCCGCCAGATCTGGCGCTGGGCGAGGTCGTCGCGGGAGAGGCGCGCAGCGCGCTGGCCTTCGACGGTGTCCATCAGCGGCCCGCTCCAGTCGGCGCGGCGGCCGGCGAGCTCGGCGGCGATGCCGCTATAGATGTGCTGGTAGCGCTGGGCGTAGTCACGCACGCCGCCGGGCGCATTGAGGTCGATCGTCTCGAACGGGCCGATGAAGGACCAGCGCAGCGCGAGGCCCTCGCGGATGCCGATATCGACATCCTCGACATCGGCGATGCCGTCGGCGACAAGCCGGAACGCCTCGTCGAGCAGCGCGCCCTGCATCCGGTTCATGATGAAGCCGTCGATCTCGCGCTTCATCACCAGCGGCTGCTGTCCGCAGCCGCGCATGAAGGCGGCGGCCTTCTCGACCGATTCCGGCGCCGTCCAGGGCGAGGGGCAGACCTCGACCGCCGGCACGAGATAGGGCGGGTTGATCGGGTGGCAGACGAGGCAGCGGGCGCGGCCTGCGACATGGTCCATGAAGCGCGAAGGCAGGATCGCCGAGGTCGAGCTGGCGATGATGGCCTGCGGCGGCGCCAGCCGGTCGAGATCGGCGAAGATCGCGCGCTTGCTCTCGACGATTTCGGCCGTGCTCTCCTGCACATGAATCGCATGGGCGAGCGCCTCGTCCAGCGCCTCGACCGGCTTCAGCCGCGCCAGCACCGCGGCCGGCTCCTGTCCGTCGAGCAGGTCGTTGGCCGCCAGCTCCGGCAGCACGGAGGCAGCGAACGCGACCGCCGCATGCGGCGCCTGAGGGTCTCGGTCCCAGAGGGTCACCTCATGTCCGGCACGGGCGAAACTGATGGCCCATGAGCGACCGATCAGGCCAGATCCGACGATGCTCGTTCGCATCACAGCGACTCCAGATTGCCGTCGACGGGGAAGGACTGGCCGGAGAGGTTTTCGCCGGCCGGCGTCAGCAGGAAGAGCGTCATCGCGGCGACGTCCTCGGCTTCGGTCATGCGCCGCAGCGAGATGCGCTGGAGATATTGCTCGCGCATCTCCTCGAAGGGCACGCCGACCTGGTCGGCGCGGGCCTGGATGACGCCGTCCATGCGCGGGCCCTTGATGATGCCGGGCAGGATGGCGTTGACGCGGATATTGGCCGGGCCCAGCTCCTTCGCGAGCGACTGCGTCAGGCCGATGATGCCCCATTTCGCGGCGGAGTAGGGGGTGCGGAAGGCGTAGCCGAAGCGCCCGGCGGAGGACGACATGTTGACGATGGCGCCACCGCCCGCCGCCTTCAGCATCGGCACGGCAAGCCGCGTGCAGAGAAACCCGGAGGCGCCGGCCGTGACGACGACGCGAAGGCCGGGCTTCAGGGCGAGTGCTGGCATCGTCTTGCGTCTCCTCAATGCGCGCGTTCGCGCAGCGCCACGACGGCGCCGAGCACCACGACGCCGTAGAGGATGGCGCGCGTGGCATAGGGCAGGGTGGTTCCGGCGAGCAGGGTCTGAAGCGCGGTCAGCAGCAGCACGCCGCCGAGCATGCCGAGATAGGAACCGCGCCCGCCGGTGATGAGCGCGCCGCCGACCACGACGACCGCGATCGAGGGCAGCAGGTAGTCGTCGCCCATGCCCAGGCTAGCCTGACCGGAGAAACCCGCGAGCATGATGCCGACCAGCGCGGCGCAGGCGCCCGAGAGCATGTAGACCTTGACCAGCGTCGCCTTGACCGGAACGCCGGAAAGCTCCGCCGGGCGCTCGCCATTGCCGATGGCGTAGATCCGCCGGCCGAAGACGGTGCGTCCGAGCAGGATCGAGGCGCCGGCAGCGAAAAGCACCACGAGCGGCACGACCGGCGTCACGCCGAAGATTTTCGCGGTCATGAACCAGCGCAAGGCGGGCGAGGCGAAGCCGTTTGGCGTCCCGCCGGAATAGACCAGCGCCGCTCCTTGCAGGATGCCGTTCATTGCCAGCGTCATCACGATCGGCGAGAGGCCGAGCGCGACGATGCCGAGCCCGTTGACGAGGCCGATCAGCGCGCCGAGCGCGAGCACGGCGGGCACGGCATAGACCAGCGCGGCATCCGAGCCCGAGAGCAGGCCGGCGCAGAGGATGCCGGAAAGGCCGATGGTCCAGGGCAGCGACAGGTCGAGTCCGCCGGTCAGGATCACCGCGCCCTGTCCGAGCGCGAGGACTGCGAGAAAGCAGCCGAGCACGATCAGCGAGTCGTAATAGGGCCAGGAGACAATCGTGTTGCCGAGCACGAACTGTGTCACCACGAGGACGGCGACAAAGCACAGATAGGCCGGCACCGCGTTGCGTAGCGCTTCGGCATGGCGGCGCCACCAGGCCGGGCGCTCGATCGCCGGATCTTGCATCGGCAGGGCGATGCGGGCGGGAGGCAGATCGAGCTGGCGCGGCAGGCGCCCGACCCGGCGGGCGGCGGCGCGAGCAAGACCCTGGCGCAGCGTGCGAGCCAGCACGGAATCGCGCGCCAGGGAGGAGGCGAGGACCGCCAGCACGAGGATCAGGCCCTCGACGACCGAGGAGTAGAAGGCGGGCACGTCGAGCACGAGCAGGATGTTGACAACGAGCATCAGCACATAGGCGCCGAAGATCGTGCCGACGATGCCGCCGCGCCCGCCGCCCAGCACGGTGCCGCCAAGCACCACGGCCGCGAACATCTGAAGCAGCATCGGGTTGCCGACGAGCGGATCGCCCGATCCCGTCTGGGCGGTGATGAAGACGCCCGCCAGACCATAGAGCCCACCCGCCAGCACATAGGCGAAGAACTCGTGCAGCCGGACGCTGAGTCCTGCGGCGCGGGCGGCCTCCCGGTCGGAGCCGAGCGCCGGCAACGCCTTGCCGAAGAGCGTGTTCTTCAAGGCAAGCCACAGGCCGATGAGAGCCGCCAGCAGCAGCACTGGCATCGGCAGCAGGCCGGGGATGGCGTCTCCCGTCAAGGCCTGCGCGAAGCTGCCCGGAATCTGCCCGCCGGGCTTGTCCATCACGAGGAGGGTGACGCCTTGCAGGATGAACATTGTGGCGAGCGTCACCACGATGGGCTGGAGCCTCAAGCCCGCGATGAACAGGCCGTTGAAGGCACCCGTCGCCGCGCCGACGCCGATGCCGGCGAGCGTCCACAGCAGCATCGAGCCGGGGCTGTCCTGCATCTGCCCGGCGAGCGTGACGTTGACGAGCGAGATGACGGCAGCGGCCGACAGGTCGAAACCGCCGGTCAGCACCACGATGGTCTGGCCGCTCGCGGCGATCGCGAGCGTCGCGCCGCCGGCGGCCAGCGTGCCGAGCTCGTAATAGCCGAGCGTGCCGCCGCTGAGCCAGCGCACGAGGCCGAGACAGAGCAGGAAGACACCGATCGCGATCAGTGGTCCGCGCAGGCGGTCGGGCCAGCCGCGGACGAGGGAGGCGCTTGCGGCCTGCGGCGCCGTGGAGGCGATCACGCTCACGAGAGGGTCTCCAGCGTCGAAGCCTGTTGCGCGGCAAGCGCGCCGGCTTCGCTACCGAGCATGGCGCGCAGGATCGCATCCTCCGTGATCGCGTCGCCTTCCAGCCGCGCCGCTGCCTTGCCCCGGTAGAGCACGATCACGCGGTCGCAGAGATGGTCGAGTTCGGCCGTCTCGGTCGAGTGGAACAGGATCGAGCCGCCGGCAGCCGCGAATTCTCGCATCAGCGCATAGATCTCGTTCTTGGTGCCGACATCGATGCCGCGCGTCGGGTCGAACAGCAGCAGGATGCGGCTTTCGGCGAAGAGCCATTTCGCCACGGCGATCTTCTGCTGATTGCCGCCGGAGAAGGCCTTCACCGGCGTCCAGAGCGCGCGCATCTGCACGTTGAGGCGGGCCATGACGCGGGCAACCGCCGTTTCCTCGCGCTTTCGGTCGACGAAGCCGAAGCGGCTGTAGCGCTCGATTGCCGGCAAGGAGATGTTGCGCCGGCCGTCGAGCTTGAGGAAGAGCGCCTCCGTCTTGCGGTCCTCCGGCACGAGGCCGATCCCGATCCGCGCATCGAGAGCATCGCGCGGCGAGGTCAGGCTGACCTGACGGCCGTCGATGCGGATTTCGCCGCGGCTCTCGGCCGTGCCGAAGAGCGCCGAGAACAGTTCGAGCTGGCCCATGCCCTGGAGGCCGGCGACGCCGAGGATCTCGCCGCGTCGCAGCCCGAAGGACAATCCGTCGAGGCGGTTGCCGACCGAAAGCTCGGTGGCCGCCAGCACGGGTTCCTCGGAGAGCCTGCTGCGCGGCGGGCGCGGTGGAAAGGAATGGCCGCCGCTGCCGCCGGCGATGAGGCCGATCAGCTCCTCGTCCCCGACATCGGATAGCGGGCGCGTCGCGATATGCTTGCCTCCCCGCAGGACGGTGACGCGGTCGCAGAAGGCGCGGACCTCACGCATGCGGTGCGAGATGAAGACGGTGGTGACGCCTTGAGCCTTGCCCCTGGCGATGATCGTGCCGAGCCAGTCGATATCGCTGCCCGACAATGTCGAGGTCGGCTCGTCGAGCAGCAGGATGCGGGGCCTGCGGAACAGCGCGCGCGCGATCTCGATCTTCTGCCGCTCGTTGAGATCGAGGTCGCGGATCTCTGAGCGTGGGTCGATGGCGCCGAGGCCGAGAGCATCAAGATGTTCCTCGACCGTGCGGCGCGCCTCCGCCCGCCGGATCAGGCCGAGCGGCCCGCGCGGCGGGGTCGGCAGCAGCATGTTGTCGAGCACGCTAAGATCGCGGACGAGGCTGAGTTCCTGGAAGGCGG